>CAZKUI010000001.1:0-18138 GCA_964555905.1 uncultured Candidatus Bathyarchaeia archaeon
GCTCCGCTTCTGGCTCCTAGACATAAACTACGAAGTGGTGGACGGGGAGCCCGAAGTCTGGCTGTGGGGCATAACAGAAGATGACAGGCGGGTTCTGGTGATTGATAGGGGGTTCCACGGATACTTCTACGCCGTCCCTGAGGAGAATTACAGCCCGGAGGACGTGATTACCGAGATTAACGGCGTAAGGGATAAGCTTGGGGAGGTCGTCGGTCTTGAAGCCGCTGAGAGGCGGTTCTTCGGTAGACCTGTGAGGGTTGTTCGGGTTGTTTGTAGGAACCCGGACGTACTAGAGAAGTATGCTGGCGTCATCTCCCGCCTGAAGAGCGTGAAGATGTGCCTTGAGCACGACATCAGGTACTCCATGCAGTACCTCGTAGACAGGGGTGTTAGGCCCTGCGGCTGGCATGAGGTGGACGTGGAGGAGGCTGAAAAACCGGGTGTTCAGGTGGACGGTGTCTACGTGGCTAGGGCTCCCCCAAGGGCGGTGGAGGGTCCAGGAACCCCGAGCCTACGCACACTCGCCTTCTCCATCGTATGCTACTCGGAGAGGGGCTCCCCACGCCCGGAAAGGAACCCCGTAGCCATCATATCGACGCTGACGAACACGGGGGAGTCGAGGCAGTTCGTCCTCGAGGACGGGGACGACGGCTCCATAATCAGGGAGTTCGTGGAGTACGTCCAGAAATTCGACCCAGACGTCGTAGTTGGCTACGGATGCAACAAACGCGACTGGCCCTACCTAATGGAGAGGGCGAAGAAGCACGGGATAACATTAGGTGTTTCCAGAACGGGAGCGGAGCCTCACACCAGCGTGTACGGGCATATATCCATAACGGGTAGGGCGAACGTAGACCTCCTAGACTACGCCGAAGACCTCGCGGAGGTGAAGGTGAAAACCCTAGAGAACCTAGCGGATTACCTCGGGGTCATGAAGCTGGATGAGAGAACCATAATAGATGAGCCGGACATACCCGAACACTGGACGGACCCGGAGAAGAGGAAGAAGTTGCTGCGTTTCTCCATGGAGAATGCGGAGTGCATCATGGGCATAGCGAACCTATCCCTAGACTTCGGCGTTCAACTCTCCAACTTGGTCGGCTTACCCCTAGACCACGTTTGGGCGGCGGCGGTCGGCTTCAGGGTTGAGTGGTACCTGATTAGGGAAGCCCACGAGAGGGGTGAGTTAACGCCTGAGAGGGCGAGGAGGTGGGGTGGTAGCTACGCCGGAGGGATTGTTCTTAAGCCGAAGCCGGGGATACACGAGGACATCGCCGTCCTAGACTTCAAGAGCATGTACCCGAACATCATGGTGAAGTACAACATCTCCCCAGACACCTACATACCCCCGGAGGAACCCGAACCCCCAGAAGGCGTCTACGTGGCGCCAGAAGTAAACCACAGGTTCAGGCGGGAGCCCCCGGGCTTCTACAGCGAGGTGCTCACCCACCTCCTAGAGGTCCGCGAGGAGATTAGGCGTAGGCTTAGGGAGGTGGAGGAGGGCAGCCCCGAGTACAGAGTCCTTGATGCTAGGCAGAAGGCCGTGAAGGTCGTCACAAACGCCACATACGGCTACGCAGGCTGGCTCGGAGCACGCTGGTACCTAAAGCCGGTGGCCGAGGCGGTTACCGCGTGGGGGAGGCACGCCATATCGGAGACGATAAGGCTGGCTGAGGAGATGGGAATCGAACTCGTCTACGGAGACACCGACAGCGTATTCGTGAAGTACGAACCAGAGAAGGTGGAGAAGTTCCTGAAGAAGGTTAAGGAGAAGCTCGGCCTAGAGATTAGACCCGAGGAAACTTACAAGAGGGTTCTATTCACGGAGGCGAAGAAGAGGTACTGCGGCCTACTACCGGACGGGCGCCTGGACATAGTGGGCCTAGAAGTGGTTAGGGGGGATTGGCCCGCGGTGGCTAGGAGGGTGCAACGTGAAGTGCTGGAGATCGTGCTGAAGGAGAGGGATGTGAAAAAGGCGAGGAGGGACGCGGTGAAGCTCGTCAGGGAGTACGTATCCAAGGTTAGGAGGGGCGAGGTTCCCCTGCGGGATTTGGTGATTTGGAAGGAGCTCACCATGCCGATAGAGAAGTATAAGGTGAGGACGACGCACGTGGAGGCCGCCAAACGCATGATGGCGGAGGGCTGGGAGCTCTCCGTGGGGGATAAGGTCGGCTACGTGATAGTCTCAGGCCCGGGGAGACTCCACGAGAGGGCCGTCCCCTACTTCATGGCATCGGTGAAGGAGCTGGACCTAGATTATTACGTGAGGAAGCAGGTGATACCAGCCGCGATGAGGGTTTTATCCGTCCTCGGGGTTAAGGAGGAGGAAGTCTCCAAGCCGGGGGGAACCCTCCTCGGATATATGGAGTAACCTAGGTGATCCCCCTAGAAACTAGGTAGATGCCGCTCAGCGTAACGGCCACGCCTAAGAGGGTTATGGAGTTCGGAATTTCCCGGAGCAGCAGCGCCGCCATCAGCGTGGAGCCGGCGGGTTCGCCGAGCACGGACGCCGAGACGGCGGATGCCGGCAGGTGCTTTAACGCCCAGTTCAGGGTGGTGTGCCCGATTATCATGGGGACGACCGCCAGCGCCAGGAAGAGTAGAACGTCCCTCGTGGAGTATGGGTAGAATGGGGTGTCGGTGAGGATGCACGATAATGCGAGTATGAGGGTGCAGGATGCGTAGACGGTGGTGGCGTATGGGAGGGTGTCTACGCGTTGTCTTAGGCTCCTCCCACCGATGAAGTACGCCGCGGCGGCTGCCGCCCCAATTAACGCGTATAAGTCGCCTATGAGCGTGTCCCCTCCGATGCCGTAATCCCCGTAGGCGATGAGAACGCACCCGAAGATCGCTAAAATTATTCCAGCCAGCAGGGGAGGCGTCACCTCCTCCCGGAGCAGGAGCCAACCCCCAAAACAGACGAACAGGGGGTGCGTCGTGACGAGCGCAACCGAGCTGGCCACGCTGGTGAATTCGAGGGATGTTATCCAGAAGGCGAAGTGTATGGATAGGAACAGGCCTATTAGGAACATGGTTGCCACATCCCCGCGGCTTAAGCTCCTAAGTTCGTTGAGTTTCAGGCGGATGGTGATGGGTAGCAGTATGATCGTTGCGAAGAATAGGCGGTAGAAGGCGATTGCTAGGGGTGGGGCGGTGCAGAGGCGTATGAATATGGATGCGAAGGAAACAGCTGTGACCGCCACCACCAACCCCAGGTGGGGACTAACCGGGGGTCGGCGGCGCCAGCCACCCCGCAGTCTACCCATCCCCTTCTACTTCCGCGTGGACCCTTCCACCTCGGAGAACGTGAGGAGCTGTATGTTGAGGGGCCTCTTCACCACGTTGGAGACGCGGTACCCCACGATGAGCTTCACACCCTTCTCGGACGCGATGTCCACGATGCGCTGCGTGATTATGCCGTCGAAGACTAGGGTGTGGACGCCCTCCGCCTCCTTAAGCCTCTGCGCCAGCTCGCTCACCGGAACCCTCTCCAGCTCCTCCATGCTCTCGTTGAAGAGTATTGCCTCCCCGGTTTTGCTAAGTTCCTTCACCGCATCCATAACCTTCTCCGGAATCCGCTCTATCTTTGGGGTGATAACTCCCTTCCTCACGTCCTCCGCTGGCACCCTGCTCTTTAGGGCGGCCATTACCTCGTCGTGGCTCAGCTCCTCCACCTCCATGTTACGGGGGGCCCTGGCCACGTACTTCACATCCGCGACCTGCAGTAACTCCCGCAGGATGAGGTCTCCGGCGTGGTCCCCATCCAGGAAGGCGGTTGCCTCCTTCTCCTTACACAGCTTAATGATGGTCTCCGGAACCTTCACCCCCTCTAGGGCTATCACATTCCTGATTCCGTACCGTAGGAGGTTTATGACGTCGGCCCTCCCCTCCACAATGATTATCTCGTCGGAGCTGTCTACGTCTGGGCCCGCTGGGAGCCCCTCAGGCCCGTACTTCTCCACTTTCACTGGTGCTAGGGCTTCGTAGACCTCCTTCAGCACCTCGCTGGTGCTGGGCATTCGGCGTATAGTCCACTCCCTTAGTATTTCCTTCGCCCTCTCTATGATCTCCCTCCGCTTTTCCTCCCTCAAATCCTCTATTCTATCCAAGGTTATCTTCACCGAGTAGGGCCCCACACGGCTTATGCTCTCTAGGGTGGCGGCGATAATCGCCGTGGATGCCCTATCCAACCCGGATGGAATTGTAATGACCCCGGTTGTCTTGTTATGCCCGGTTCTGAGTTTGACGTCTATCCTCCCTATTCTGCCCGACTTCTGGAGTTCCCTTAGGTCGAGTTCTGGGCCGAATATGCCTTCCGTCTGTCCGAATATCGCCCCAATTATGTCGTGTCTTTCTACAACCCCGTCTATGGTGAATTTAGCCCTTATTACATATTTTGTGGCGTGTGGTTGTATATGAGTCATGCATACCCACCACAGATTTAATCCCTGATCGTTTTTAATACCCAACCCTTAGTAGCAGCCAACCCTCCTCTTTAGGGTTTCTATATAGGATGGGAGGCCCTCCACGTCCTTCACCCACCTCCCAGCGAGTGCGGAGAGCTCCCTCCAGTAGTAGAGGTTCGGGGTTATTCCGACCGCCTCTAGGTTCTCCGCTATGCTCTTGGCGTATTCCCTGCCTCTCCTGTCGAAGTCCATCAGTATTATGGCTTCCCTCCCCATTCCACGCACATCCTCCACCACGTCCACTAGGGCACGCCCGTAGTTCTTGGAGAGTATGAACGTCCCCCTTACGCCGAGGCGGCGGAGCGCCTCCTCATCCCGTCTACCTTCAACTATGATGGGGAGCCCCCTATCAGCGTCCTCCACCAGAAATTCTACGAGGCGGAGGATGCATTCAAGCCTCTCCCTATCTCCGTTCATGCAGCCTTACCTCGTTACCTCCATGGAGAACATACGCTCTATGATTCGCTCCCTCCCCTTAAAGTACTCCCTCACCGGCTCCAGTATCTCCGCGAGGGCGTCAGCAACCCCGTTCTTCAAATCTAGGGGGTGCAACTCACCCTTCACGTAAGCCCTCTCCAACTCCTCGTATCCATGGAACGTGACCGAACCCCCGTACTCCCTCGACCTGTGAATCTCCAACTCGCTCATGTGCGTGAACACCACGTACTTCGCCAACTCTAAGACCGGGTTCCCACGCACCTCCCTAGGCGGGCAGTAGGCACCCCTAACCTTATTTCGGATTTCCTCAGGTTGGTCGTGGATGAATATGGCGCTCTGGGGGAGGCTCTTAGACATCTTCGTCCCTATCTGGAAGTTCACCTCCTCGTTTTCGTCGAACTTCTCCTTCACGCGGGATGTTGGGCCGCGGAGGTTCATGAGGAGGTGCGTGTGGATGCAGATGGGCTTCCTCCACCCCTGCTTCTCGGCGACGTCCCTAGCCAACATATGAACCTTACGCTGGTCTATCCCGGCACACGCCACATCTACCTTCATGTGGAATATGTCCGCGGCCTGCATGCAGGGATAGAGGAGCCACGCCGCTTCAAAGTCGCTGAGCCCTAGCGCCCTACCCATGATCGGGAGCGCCCTCATAACCCTCCTAAGGGACGCCGCCTTCGCGATGCGTATCACCTTCTCCCAATACTCCATGTCGTCTACCAGCTCAGACGCCCAAAGGAATCGGAGGTTTTCACCCTTCACCCCGAGGGCCGCAAAGCAGTGCTTGAAGTACTCCCCAGCGAACCGAATCTTCTCCATGTCCCCGCCGAACTTGTTATTTATCCACGAGTGCCAATCGGCGAGGAATATCGTGAATTTTAGGCCCGCCTTTAGCATGTCCTTTATTTTCGAGCCGCAGATGAGGCCCATCCCTATGTGCATGGGGCCGGAGCACTCAAACCCCCAATAGGCGTGTGGGTGCGGGTTCTCTTGGAGTAGCTCCCTCAGCTCCGCTGGGGTAACCACCTCCTCCGCGTTCCGCACCACCAGTTGAACACGCTCCTCGACATCCAAAAAGGGACGCCTCCACCAGCGTGTTGGCCCCTGGCGGGCGCTGTCCCCGCGCGTAACTAACACCTAACCTCACGGACGGGGCCGCGCGCCCCCCTCGGTTAGGCTCTCTCCCACCGGGGTTTCCGCGCCCGCCACAGGCGGGATACAACTGTCCCACACTTGGGTAACCCGGGCTTCACCGCGTGGCCAGCGGCCACCTCACCCGAGCCGTCGAGTGCGGGTCCCGCCTGAACTGGGCCACCACAAATAGTATAATGGAAGCTATTAATGCTTTCGTTCGGTTCTATGAAAGCTTTCTAGGTTAGAAAACTAGAAACATCTTACCCGCTGAGACTTTTAGAACGTGCATAAGCATTAAATTTCGGGCTATTCCATTCTGGCGCTTCTATCCTAGGATTTATATGTCGTAAAGTCGCAAAAAAGGTTTAAATATTTGAGGAAACATTAAGGGAAATATGGCTGTGAAGAAGTTAAGGTACTCCAGAGTTCCGGACTCCATAAGCCGCCAATTTGAGAATGCGGAGAAGATTCTGGAGAAGTTTTTCAGCAGTCTTCAGCGCGCTCCGGAGAAGGGTGAAATCGTGGTAGACGGGGAGAGGTACGTGCTCCTCAGGGGCTCAGCACTCGCAGTAGACGCGATTAACTACCTCTCGGAGTTGATGGGGAGGAAGGCAGCCAACAGGACTCTATATTACATGGCTAAGGGCGTGGGTGCATCGGATGCCAGGGCCTTCTGCGAGAGGTACAGGGTGGAGGACCCCGCGTCCCACCTGTCCCTCGGCCCAGCCCACTTCGCCTTCGCTGGGTACGGCACGGTGATAATACACGAGGAAAGCAACATAACCCCGGATGATTCCTACTTCCTCATGTACGACCACCCAAACACGTTCGAGTCCGAGGCGTATCTAAGAAGGGGCGTAATAACCGCTGAACCGGTCTGCTTCTTTAGCGCCGGGTACTCCGCTGGGTGGTGCGAGGAGTGCTTCAACATGAGGCTTGACGCTAGGGAGGTTGCCTGCAGGGCGCGGGGCGACCCATACTGCAGGTTCATCATGGCGCCCCCGAGGATGCTCCTCACCTACATAGAGGAGTACTTCCCGGAAGAGTGATTACTAAGACGTCTTAACCCGCGGTTCCTGCACGCCTCATCCGGATTATTGGCTCTAAATCTAGCTCGAAGGCCCCAACCGGGTTCTCCAGGCCGAAGTTGTTGAGCACCTCTGGGTGTATTTCCCCGACTAAGCCTAGTTTCTCTCCATGGAGTGTTACCTGTGCGGTTCTCCCCTCTATGAAGCTTGGGTGCCTCGCCTCCTCAACCCCCCACCCGTCTACTCCTAGGTTTCTGAGGAGCGCTTCCATGCACGCCTTAATCTCCGTGAAGTCCGCCTTTGAGTGGGCTGAAACGGCGGCCACGTGGACCCTCCTCTCCGCCTTCGTCGCTAAATCCTCATTCGGAACGATTACATCTGACACCTCGAAGAGGCGTTGGGGGTAACTCTCATGACGGTTAGTGGACAGGTTCTGCATGAGCCCCGGGAGGAGCATGGTTCTAGCGATGGAGTAGAGCGCCGAGGCTGGGTTGGCCAGGCGCACCGCCCCCCCAAACTCCATCCTCATCATCCTGTAGTGCACATCCTCGTTCGTGAGTACGAAGTTCACCACCTCGGTGAAACCCAGCCCAATCATAATCATACGCACGCAGTTCACAACCCTACTGACCGGGTGCTGCCTCCCGGATGTAGACCCCTTAGGCCTGGTCGGCGTCATCCTGTAGAGGCCGTAGCCTATGGCGACCTCCTCCACCAAATCGACCTCGTGCATCACGTCCACCCTGTAGGCTGGCACGCACACCTCCAAGACGCCCGGGGACGCCACCCTAGCGTCTAGGCGGCACCTCCTCAGGCACTCGGCAGCCTCCTCGTCCGTGAGGTTCAGCCCGAGGAGGGAGTTAGCGTACGAGGTCCTCAGCCTCATCCTCAGCGGGGTCAAATCGGGGGAGATTAACGTCTCATCTGGATACCTAACCTGAACGCTCTCTATCCTCCCCCCCATATCAGCCAACGCCGTCACCACGAGGTTCAGGCTCATCTTCACCGCGTCCATGGAGGGCCCGGTGACATCAATGAATATGTTCTTTGTTTCCGGGGTGACTCGTGTCAGTTCGCTGTTGATGATTGGTGGGAACGTGAATATCCTGTCTAGTGAGTCTACGATTACTGGGTACTTGTCCGTGTGTTTTAGGAGGTGGGCGTATGCAACCCCCTTCTCGTGCTCCTTCAGAATCTCGCTTATGCTCATCTCCCTAGTTTTGTCTAGGGGGATGAATTTGGCGTCTGGGCTAACCGCCTTGTAGGTGAAGGGTGGAACCAACACGTCTAGGTTGTGGATGCCGATCGCCGCCTTCCGCCTGTCCCTCCCCACACCCCAGTGGATGTCCTCCTGCATGTCCATGATCTCCCTCACTAAGTCCTCATCCAACTTCACGCCTCGGACCACGGCGGATAGGACGTATGGCCTAACCCGCTCCACGGACGGGTCTACGTTCACAACTATGCCCCCGGATTTCACGTCGTAGCGCGGCATGCCAACCTCTATGCCGAGCAGCCCCTTCAGCGCCCTCGCCAGGCCCACGTGGCTGGAGAAGTCGAGCCTATTAGGGTTGTACTCAACCTTCACGTAGTCTGGGCCGACGTCCTCTATGTCCGTGCCGAGCCACGGGAGCCACTTCTCCATCTCCTCAACGCTGAGTTCCTTCCCGAGGTATTTGCTGAATCTTTCCCTGTGGAGCGTGATTACGGGCATATCGGAGTCCTCCTTATCCAGCTTAGGTCGTTTTTGTATAGGAGGCGTATGTCGTCCACGCCGAGCTTCAGCATGATGAGCCGTTCTAGACCTCCACCCCACGCTAGAACCGGGTGCTTAACGCCCATCGGGGCCACCACCTCGGGCCTAAATATACCCATGCCGCAGAGCTCCACCCACGCCCCCAACTCAGGGATGTAGACGGTGCTCTGCATGGACGGCTCCGTGTATGGGAAGTAGCTGGGCCAGAACTGAACCTTCTCAAGCCCGAGCTTGCGGTAGAACTCCGTGAGTATGCCCATGAGGTCTCTTAGGGTTACGCCCTCATCCATGATGATCCCCTCGATCTGGTGGAACTCCGCTAGGTGCTTGTAGTCCACCTTCTCGTTCCTGTAAACCCTGTCTACGGAGAACACCCACACAGGCGGCTCATTATGCTCCGCTAGGTAGCGTATGGTGACGGCGGTTGTATGCGTCCTCAACACAAGCCTGCGGGCCTCCTCCCTACTCCACTTATACCTCCAACCCCTAGAACCCGTCTCCCACCCATCCTCGTGCGTCCTAGCGACGGCATCAACCAGCCTCTCCTCCGGGAGGTCGCCGAGCTCCGGCTCCTCTAGGTAGAAGGTGTCCTGCATCTCCCTCGCTGGGTGGTCTTGGGGCTGAAAGAGGGCGTCGAAGTTCCAGAATGCAAGCTCGACTATCGGACCCCGAATCTCCGTGAACCCCATCTCTAGGAATATCTCCCTAACCCACTGGATTATCTGCTGAACCGGGTGGGGTCTACCGGGGTGTATGGTGGGGCCCGGAGCCTTCACGTCGAACCTCCTAAAGCGAACCTGCCTCCAACGCCCGGAAACGATAAGTTCGGGGGTTAACCGGCTGACCTCCTCCACAACGGGAACGCCGACCTCAAGCAGCTTCAGTCCATCCTCCGTGATTTCCAACTCCCGGAGAACCCTCTCCTCCACCTCAACCAAGCCACGCCGCCTCAAAGTTGGAATTACACTCCTTAATTCCTCGTCCAGCTCCCCAAGCTCCACCCGCCCCTTATTCTTCAGGAGCTCTAGGAGGCGTTCATCTGAGCCTTGTGGCGGGGCCTCCCTCATCGTCACCCTCCCTTCAGAGATGGAAACCCAGCCCTTCCTCCGGGCCCAACCGATGGCTATGGATAGCGCCTCGCCAGAAAGACCCGCGGCTTCAGCGGCCTCCTCCATTGATGCCTCCCCGTGTAACCTCTGGATAGCGTTCAAGAGGCGCCGCTCCGGAAGGCCCTTTTCAGCATAGGATGCTCCTTCGGGGCTGAGGCGGGCCACGGCTCTCGGCTCTTCGTGTATTTTGATGAGGCCTCTCTCCTTTAGGGTGAAGGCGCTCCTAGCCACGGTGGCGTGGGCTAACCCGCTGGCTTCGGCTACATCCTCCATGGAGCCTCGTCCATCCAGCTTCCTGAGGGTTTCTAGAACCTTCAAATCCCACTCTCTAAGTTCGCTCATTGCACCATCACCATAATTTTGTGGGAGTCGGGGTGGATGTTGAATTTGCTTCGCTCGCGGTAGACGGGGAAAACGTTTAGTTTAGTCACGGAAATTGGCGGTGCATCCCATCCAACTCCCAGCAACATCCTATTAGTGGGCGAGCTGGTAAAAATTTTTCCACCAAGCGGCGAAAGGCTTTTATCGGGTTCGGCTTAGGCTATGATTCGGGTGGTTCCCATTGTGGCGGGAGAAGAATCCGAAGTTTTCATAGACCCTTGGGGAGCCACGCTTATTGAGGATTACCGAAGGGTTGTCGAGGAATTTGGCTTAAAGCCCTTCACGGATGAAATTTTGAGGCGTCTACCGAATCCGAACAGGCTGATGAGGCGTAAAGTGGTTTTCTGCCATAGGGATTTAGAGGTAATCATAGACGCCATCCAGAACAGGAAGCCATTCTACGTGCTAACTGGAATCATGCCATCCGCGGAGAAGATACACCTCGGCACGAAGATGGTCGTTGAAAACCTCGCCTACTTCCAGGGGCAGGGTGCAAAGACCTACCTGCTCGTGGCGGACTTGGAGGCCGCCTCAACACGGGGGATAAGCCTAAAGGAGTCCCGTAGACGGGCGCTGAACTTCCATATACCAGCATACATCGCACTGGGCGTAGACCCCGAGAAAACCACATTCTACTTCCAATCAGATAACAGAACGGTCATGAACCTAGCGTGCGAGCTGTCGAGGCGGGTGACCATCAGCGAGCTCCGAGCCATATACGGGGAGATAACCCCGGGGAAGATTATGGGCGCCATGATGATGCAGGCTGACGTGCTACACCCACAGCTCGAGGAGCGCATACCGGGCGTAATCCCGGTGGGCATAGACCAAGACCCTCACATAAGGCTCGCTAGGGACCTAGCCAAGAGGACGAAGGCGCGGTATGGCTTCATACCACCCGCATCCATCTACCATAAGTTCACGCCATCCCTAGACGGCTCCCTAAAGATGAGCAAGTCCAGGCCCGAAACGTACATAGAACTTCCAGAAGACCCGAAAAGCGTGGAGAAGAAGCTCTGGGATGCCTTCACCGGGGGTAGGGAGACCGCCGAGCTACAGAGGAAGCTCGGGGGTAGACCGGAGGTATGCGTGGTATTCGAGCTGTTTAAGCAGCACCTGATAGAGGACGACGAGGAGCTAAACCGGATATACGAGGAGTGTAAGTCGGGAAGCCGCATATGCGGGGACTGCAAGACGCAGGCCACGGAGCTAATGAATAGGTTCATGGAACGCTTCGAGGACAGGTTGGAGGAGGCCAGAGAGTTAATTCCAAGCATAACGTTCATCAAGTGAGAATAAAAGGCTTCATGTTCTACCGAAACTTATGCGAAAACTTTTTATTTACGGGTGAGGGTAGATAGGTAACCATCTTGGGAGAACGAGCTAATGAATAAAAGGAAAAGTTTGAAGCTTTTTTCGACGCTCATCGCGCTATTTCTTCTCTCTCTGACATTTACTCTCACTCCTCTTCAATCAACTCTGGTTCAGGCGGATTTTTCAGCATCACAAGGAACTTCCCAAGCTATTTCAACGTCTACTGTTGGTCAGGCAGTTACGCCATACGATTATGGGGACGCCCCAGACCCTCCATATCCGTCTAGGAGCGCATCACTGGGTGCCCACCACCTAGACTCCAGCTACGAATGGATGGGCTACTGGGTTGACACGGAGAACGACTCCATGCAGATTAACGTAGACGCCTTTGACGACGGCGTATTCTTGGGAAGCTTGTTCTTTAGGCCGTGGCAGACCAACACCCTTTGGGTGCTAGTGACGGTGAAGGATAGAAACGACCCCAACCACCCCTACGACGCAAACCACCCGCTCTACATCAACGTGCTCGTAGACTGGAATGTGGATGGGCAGTGGGGCGGCTCCGTCTCGGGGCCGGCGGGAACCGCGTATGAGTGGGCTGTGCGGAACTTCGCCATAGACGTGTCCAAGTGGCCTGCTGGCGTGAACAGCATGATGGTGCAGCTACCCTCTTTCTTATCCGGACCTGTCGTCGGATTTGTCTGGACGAGGATTACCCTGACCTACAATGAACCCATCACCGTGAGCGACTGGGATGGGAGGGGAACCTTCCAGTACGGGGAAACCGAGGATTACGGGCCTTGGATGCTGCCTAAGCCACCACCATCGCTTTGGCCTTGGCCCTGGTGGCCTTGGTGGCCCCTACCGCCGTGCTGCTGGTTTAAGATTATAGCCGTTCCGAAGGCTGTGCAGCTAACCGTGGACAACCCAACCGCCGCCATTACCCTAGTGAGGGACCCAAGGTCTACGTGCTGGCCGACCTCTTGGCTGATGAGGGGCGCCCCTCTACCGCTTGGAATCCAACCCCCACTCATAACTACGAACCCACCGTCTGGCCGGAGGGGGGTTGGAATGCCCCCGCCGGTAACCATTACGTGGCAGAACCCATGCAAGATAGGTGGGAGCCGGGTGGAGACGATCACCATTAGGATTCGGGGTTCATGCAGGGTTCAAACGCTGAAGATATACGTTAGCCTAATATGCGGCATATTCGGAGAGCTCACCTCCGACGTTTGTCTCCCATTCATCATGTGCCCATCAGAGGGCGAGGAAGCCGTCGCGCTCGGCGACCCCGTCACCCCCATAGTTGCAGTGGCAAACTACGGCGCTGAACCCTCAGGCCCCACAACCGTCTACTGCGAGATAGCCGACTTCGCTGGCAACGTCGTCTACGAGAATTACGTCGAGGTTGAGGGATTGAAGTCCGGGGACGCCGTGGATGTCGAATTCCCCGAGTGGACCCCCGAGGAGGAGGGCCACTACTTCATGCGCTTCCACGCCCTGATGGAGGGCGACGAGAACCCGGAGAACAACTACATAGAGAAGGAATTATTCGTCCTCAGCCCCCCACCGATGGACTGGACGGCTGAAATATGCATGAACAAGGCGGAGGACGCGATCAACCAAGCCGAGGAGGAGGGCAGGACGGAGGGCCTAGAGGATGCATGGAACAAGCTGGCGGATGCACAAGACGCGTACAACGCTGGCAACTACACGGGGGCAGCCCTGCTATCTTGGGACGCTTGGACGCTCGCCATGGAAGCCGTTGCACCCTTCCAGTTCTCGGTTTCAGCCGAGCCGTACACGCTGTCTGTGGAGCAGGGTGGGGATGCATCCTATGAACTTTCGGTAAGCCTGCTTAGTGGAACGGCGGTGGAAACCACCCTAAGCTTAAGCGGTCTACCTGAGAACGCCACATACACCTTCACGCCACCCTCCGGGGTGCCACCGTACACAGCGACGCTGACAATCCACACCACAGGCGACACGCCAGCGGGCAAGTACACGCTCACCATCACCGCCAGCGGAGGCGGGAAAACGAGCACCACCAACGTAGACTTAACGGTGGAGGAGGCCCCACCCCCACCACCGCCACAGAAGAAGTGCATTATTGCCACCGCCACGTACGGCTCGGAGCTGGCGCCGGAGGTGCAGTTCCTACGCGGATTCAGAGATAACATAGTGCTGTCCACGTTCGCTGGCTCGTGCTTCATGCAGGTCTTCAACGCTTGGTACTACAGCTTCAGCCCTCAGGTAGCGGGTGTAATCGCCGTTAACCCCACGCTAAGGGGCTTCATACGGCTGCTTCTTTACCCGCTCATCGGAATACTGCACCTATCTGCCATGACATACCAACCGTTCAGCTTTAACCCGGAGTTAGGAGTTGTTACGGCGGGCTTCACGGCTAGCGCGCTAATCGGCATCGTCTACCTAGCACCCCCACTAACCGCCATAATAATGACGTTAAGAAGGCTGGGGCTCACAAAGAAGCTTGCGAGATTCAGGGTGAAACTCCCGCTAGCACTCCCACTCCTAATATTGCCAACGCTCCTACTCCTAATATTCTTAGGAGGGGTGTTTGCATCACCCGGCTTAACGGCATCAGCGGCTGCAGCATTCGTTCTAACGAGCATGATGCTCCCAGCGGTTACCGTTTCCATAAGGGTCGCGGACGCACTCAAATAATTTTGTTTTCCGTTCCCCTCTTTTTTATTCGGCAAAGGCATGTAGAGGAGGCTCTGCAAGTTTTGTGTTCGGATGCTGGGACATAAAAGGTGGAGTGGGGCGGTTGCCTCCGTTGCGCCTTTAGAATTTGTAGGCTTCCCCGGGCTTGAGCGCCACCACGTCCACATCCGGGGCTAGCTTCCTAACCAACTCCACGAACTTGTCCGGGCTCTGCTCTAGGACCGGAAACGTCGCATAGTGCATCGGTATGACTACCCTCGGCTTTATGAGCCTCACCGCCTCCGCGGCCTCCCTTGGACCCATCGTGTAGTGGCCCCCTATGGGTAGCATGGCGATTCTTGGCTGGTAGAGGCGGCCTATGAGTTCCATGTCTCCGAATATGCCTGTGTCTCCGGCGTGGTAGATGGCTGTCTCCCCGTCGCTGATGATGAATCCCGCTGGGGCTCCTCGCTCGCAGGAGTGGAAGGCGTGGACCATCGTTATCTTTATCCCGTCTACGTCCACCGTGCCTCCGATGTTCATGCCTATGGCGTTTACACCCTGCTCCTCGGCGTAGACGCCGATTTCGTGTATGCCAACTAACGTGGCGCCCGTCCTCCTGCAAATCTCGACGGCATCCCCCATGTGGTCCGGGTGGTCGTGGGTCACGCACACGATATCCGCCTCGGTGATGTCGGACGGCTTCATGGGGCTTTTCGGGTTCCCCTCAAGCCACGGGTCCACAAATATCGTCTTCCCACCCAGCTTTATCCTGAACCCCGCGTGACCAAGCCAGAGAATCTCACCCAAACCGAACCCCTCAACCCTTAACTACCCGTGAACCTATGAATTTTACGGCATGACCCTCACGGATGAAGTCTTAGAGAAGTACCGTAAGGCTGGGAGGATAGCGGCTGAGGTGAGGAGGCGCGTAGCGAGGGAAGTCAAGGCTGGCGTGCCAATCATCCAGATATGCGAGAGGGCGGAGAGGTTCATCAGAATGCTTGGGGGTCAACCAGCCTTCCCATGCAACGTGTCGGTCAACGAGGTGGCCGCCCACTACACCTCACCCCCAAACGACACGAGACACATCCCAGAGGGGGCCCTAGTGAAGGTGGACATAGGAGTCCACGTAGACGGGTACATCGCCGACACCGCCACCACCGTATGCCTCAACCCGGAATACGAATATCTGGTCAAAGCGGCGGAGGCCGCCCTGAAAAGGGCTGTGGAATCGATACACGCTGGGATGAAAACCGGGGAGCTTGGCTCCATCATAGAGAAGACGATAAAACTGTATGGCTGCAAGCCCATCTCCAACCTCACAGGCCACAAGATAGACAGGTACATAATACATGCTGGCGTCTCCATCCCCAATGTAGCACACCGCCCATCGAAGACCATAGACGCCATGGGTGTCTACGCGATAGAGCCGTTTACCACGCTGAAGGGCGCGCGGGGATTGGTGAGGGAGGGCCGGGAGATGCACATATTCCGCTTCCTGAGGAGGAAGCCTCTAACAAACCCGAGAGCCAGCCACCTCCTAGAATTCATCATAAAGCACTATAGAACCCTACCCTTCGCGGAAAGGTGGCTTTGGAAGCGCCTGCCACGAAGCCGTTACAGGGATGCATTCAGAGAACTCGTAGTAAAGGGGTGCATCATGGGGTATAGGGTATTTATAGAGGAGAGTGGTATGCCGGTGGCTCAGGCTGAACATACAGTAATAGTGATGGATGGTGGTTGCATCGTCATAACTTAGGTCGGTTCTTCTTCCTCCTCGCTCCTATAAATGGATGTTATCACGAGTTCCCCGTCGCATTTAGGGCATTTCCCCACATGTTGAAAGACGTAGTCGCCCTTCTGGAAGTCCCTTACGGTTTTGAAGCCGCAGTGCTCGCAGGAAATCGCCGTCATCACGTGGTATGGCTTAATCACCAGCTTCGGCCGTCTCCTCACTTGGTAAAGCATGAGGATGGATATTGCAGCGCTAGATATAGCCCACATGGCGTAGTAATTGGCTTCCTCGAGGCGACCATTCACGTAGGATTGAAACGCTAAGTACACGAGAACCACCGATATGAGGAATGTGGAAGCCACGATGGCTACGTAAAGGAGAGAAGCCCTCTTAGCCTCCATGGCGAACCACCTACTGACCAATCCCCACGGTGTTCCCTATGCCGGCGATTATAACCTTATCGCCCTCTTTGGTCCTCTCCCTGATTATGCCCTTAATTCTTTCAATCGCCTCATCCACCGCGTCGAAGAGCTTCTTGTGCATTGGTGCTACGGCGTCCTTCACGTCCTCCTTGATGACGACCGCGTAGACGGGTACCTTATGCTTGACGGCCACCTCCTCCACCTTGTACTTCTCTACGCCTGGCCCTCCGATGGCCACTCCAATCCCGTCGGCCACCTCCCCGAGGTCCTCGCCCTCCAGCTTTAGCGCCGCGTCCACGAATATCACCGCCGCGATGTCCCCGCCGTTCTCCTCTATGATGCGCTTCACGGCGTCCCCGGGCTTCCCAACCCTCCCACCTGGCCCCTCAGCCTTCAACACGTACGCGTGCCTCCCCTCCAACTCCACCTCCGCCGCCACGATGTCCTCAGCCACGGTCCTCGTCTCGTGCCCGTGCATCAGCTTTGCAGCCACTAGGGCTCCAACCCCATCCCCGATTGGCTGGCCCTGGGAGAAGGCAGTGAGGGCTCCAGCATACGCCTTCGCCTCCCTCATGATGAGGGGGAGTAGCATCTGGAGTTGCATGATGACGTAGAGGCTTAGGGTTCTCTTCCCGAGGATGTAGTAGTGCCTTATGACCTTATAGATGGTGTTCAGCGCGAGGGCTGCCTCTAGGAGGTTCTCTAGGTTGTGCGCCTGAACCTCGTCGGCCTTTGGCGCCATAATCCGAACCTCGTCCATAAAACGGGACTCCCTCACATCCAGTATGTGCTCCAGCTTATACACCACGCCAGCGGGGTCCATGCTCTCGGGCTCTATGGCGATGTGCTCTAGGAACTGGTCCACGCGGGATTCTAAGTTTACATTCGGGTTTCCGAACTCCTTTATGGTCTCTATGGCTATTCTCCGCCCCTCATCCCTAATCATCTTCAGCTGAGCGAGGGAACCCTCAATCTGCTTCAGCATGACGTAGGTCTGGATGCGCTGCCCGAATATCATGAATATGAGGAATAGCAGGAGGAAAATGAACTGGATTATAGCGCCCATCGGCGTAGACGGAGTGAAGGGCCCTTGGTGAATCATGTTGCTCGCTGTCATCCCATTTTCACATGTTTAGACCGATATACAGGGTTATAAACTTTCAGAGAAAACCAGCTTAATGGGTTGCCGGCTTTCCCGGCTTCGCGCGGCCGAAGACCGCACTACCACCGGGAACGGAGCGCGGCTTAACTTCCGAGTTCGGAATGGGATCGGGTGTCACCCGCGCCCTATGGCCGGCAACCCATTAGAGGTTTGGATGCCGCTCATATAAACGTTTTTAGATTGGCAAGCGCGGCTTGAAGGCACGTTCATACCCAGCTCGTAGACGGTTATATCGTTACCCTTAAATAATCGCCGCTCCAAAACCACATACGCTGGTGGGGCCGTGGCCTAGCCTCGGCGTGTCCAAGCGTGAACGCCGCTAGAAAGGGTATGGCGGCGGGCTCCAGAGCCTACGGGTTTACAGACCCTCAGAGGGAATGAAGAAACTCTGGAGCGGTGAAACCCGTAGATCGTGGGTTCAAATCCCACCGGCCCCACCAGAACCTAAATAGGTTTTTTCTCGGAGAGAAATCCACAGTTTGTGGTGGGGCCGGTGGGATTTGAACCCACGATCTACGGGTTTCAC
>CAZKUI010000001.1:18148-34920 GCA_964555905.1 uncultured Candidatus Bathyarchaeia archaeon
CGGGACCCCGGTTCACATCCGGGCGGCCCCACCACAAACTGTGGATTTCTCTCCGAGAAAAAACCTATTGAGGTTCTGGTGGGGCCGCCCGGATTTGAACCGGGGTCCCGAGGGCCCGAGCTTCACGGCGCTCTGGCGGCGGTTATGACCGGGAGCGCTCTCGTAGCCTAGACCAAGCTAGCCGACGGCCCCCTTTTATGGAAAAATTCTGAAGTGGTATTTAAGGGTTTGAGCCAACACCCTATTGCTTTAGTTATTTTGCGGCTGACTAGATTTTCGGGCTTGTAAATATTGAGGCTATTAAGCGTCTTAAAGACCCAACCTATGGCAATTTACTTCGTTTAGATGGTGGACCGGGCGGGATTTGAACCCGCGACCTCCGCGATGCCAACGCGGCGATCATTCCAGACTGATCTACCGGCCCACCCATGTAGACCTGATTTTCTGGTGGGGTATATAATCTTTGCCTTTCCGGTGCTGGCTTCCGGTTTTCGTTTATCTTATGCGATTTCTCCTCACGTCCTTCGTCTGCCACGAGTATCTTCTTATTCTTGGAGATTCCCCGAAGCCGCAGGCGGCGCACCTCTTCTTCCTGACATGGTAGGCTCTTCTTCCGCATCTCCTGCATCTTATGTGGGTGGGTCTTCCACCTCTCTTTCCGAAGGATGGCGTTCCCTTACCCATCGTGAATTCACCTGGGCGGGGGCGGTGATATTATGATGACGTTGTTTCCGCGGACTATGATTTCTCCCAATTTCTTCACTTCGTTTGTGTCCGTGATGTCTTCAGCGTCCTCTAGCACTAGGTTGAGGTGCTGGTCGAAGCCCTTCAACTTCCCCCTAATCTTCTTTCCTCCCTTTAACCGAACGATGACCACCTGCCCGAGGTTCTTCTCCAATATTCCTTCGGTTGCTTCGCTCATGTCTTTTCTTTGCCTCCACGCATAATCGGATGTGAATAGATTTAAGGTTACCGCATTTAAAGTTGATGCTCCACCCAACGGCTAATATGGGAGGCACGTAATAGTCCCCGCGTGTGGTGTATCCAACGTGAGGGTGAAAAGGCACTTCCTAAAGGAGAGGGATGGGAGGAAGCTCTTAGGGGATTTCTGCGGCGAGCTGGGAGTAAATGTAGAGCGCTTATTCCCGGGAAAACCTAGGGTGGAGGTTGTGGAGTCGGGGTCTACGAGGTTCTTCCTCGTTGATGGTAGACCCCTCATAGTGGAGGTTGGGGGTAGGCTTATTCCAACCTTAGTGTTCTCCGAGGCTGTGGCGTTCCTGCCGAGGGTTGTGGTGGATATGGGCGCCGTCCCCCACGTGGCTAACGGGGCTGACGTTATGGCGCCCGGCGTAGTCCGAGTTGAGGGGGCTCCCATGGAGGGAGACCTCGTAGCGGTGGTGGACGAGAGGCATGGAAAGGCGATTGCCGTGGGGGTTGCCATCGTAAGCGCCGAGGCTATCCCGTCTACCAAGAGGGGTAAGGTGGTGAAGAATCTCCACTACGTCGGGGATAAGATTTGGAGGCTCATTAAAAGCTTGGAGTAGCCTACTTCAGCCGGATGGTTTCGGTGTTCTCCGGGGCTATCGCCTTCACCTGATAGTTCCTACTTAGGTAAGACGCCATTCTGACGCACTTACTGCTCTCCCCATGGCAGATTATGATTCTCTCAGGCTTGGGGGTGATGCGCCTCACGTAACTCAGCAGTTGCCTCCTATCAGAGTGCCCTGAGAACCCGTTCACCGTCTCCACCCTCGCATTAATCTTGGTAATCACCATCCTGCCATCCTCATCAAACATCTGCGCCTCCTTCAGCCCCTTCTGAACCCTGCTCCCTAGGGTCCCCTCAATTTGGTAGCTCACGAATATTATGGTGTTCTTCTCGTCTGGGGCTAGGTGGCGGAAGTAGTCTATGGATGGACCCCCCTCAAGCATGCCGGATGTAGCCAATATTATGCAGGGTCCCCCCTCAACGATTTCCTGTCTGGCGCTCGCATGTTCCACCATGGTGAAGTACTCGGACTTGAACGGGTTCGTGCCGTGGTGTAGTATGCGGTTGCGTAGGTAGGAGGATAGGTAATCGGCGTAGGCGGTGTGGATGGCCGTCGCCTCCGATATCATGCCATCTATAAATATTGGCGTCTCCACGAGGAGGCCACGCCTCATGTACGCATCAAGCACAATCATAATCTCTTGGGCCCTACCCACCGCCGGAACAGGGATGAGAACCTTTCCGCCCCCCTCTATGGTGCTGTTGATAATGGAAATGAGGTTTTGCTCCGCCTGAACCCTGGGCGGCATCACGTCCTCAGGCCCGCCGTAGGTGCATTCCATGATGAGCGTCTCCACCCTCGGGAACGTGTAGACGGAAGGCTCTAGTAGCATGGTCCTCCCAAACTTGTAGTCCCCGGTGTAGACGATGTTGTAGTAGCCCTCCCCTATGTGGAGGTGGATGATGGAGGAGCCCAGAATGTGGCCTGCGTTGTGGAAGGTTAGGCGCGTATCCGGGGTGATGTCCGTCACCACGCCGTACTTTATCGGTATGGTGTGGAGGACGCACTCCTTCACGTGCCTCCTCTCGTATGGCGCCACCCTCCCCTGCCTACCCAACACATCCAAGTAGTCAAGCTGAAGCATGGTCATGAGGGCGGCTGTCGGTGGGACGCAGTAGACGGGGCCATCGTACCCGTACTTAAAGAGGTACGGCACGAAGGCGCAGTGGTCTAGGTGGGCGTGGGTTATCACCACCGCATCCAGATTCTCCAAGTCGAACTCCGGTAGGTCTAGGCGGGGGAAGGCGTCTATGGGTCTGTGCGCACCGGGGTTCACCCCGCAATCTAGGAGTATCTGGCTCTCCCGCGTCTGAACTAGGATGGCGGAGCGCCCGACCTCCCTGAACCCGCCCAACGCGGTGATGCGTATGTCCCCGGTCTCGCAGACCGATGGCCTGAAAACCCTCTCCCCAACCACGCGGAGCACCCTCTCACGCTCCTTGCTCTCCGCGTGCAGTAGGTGACGTATCTGGCTCACGACCTCCGAGCGCAGGGACGGGGTCTTCAGCACGAGGGGCTTCCACCGGGTCTGCTCCACGATCTTCTTGATGGTGGAGCCATTCTTCCCGATTACCAACCCGGGTTTCTCAGCCTCTATGTGAACCTCCCCTAGGCTCGGGTCAAAGTGCATGGCGGTGACGCCCGCCTCCGGGGGAACCATGGCCCTAATTACCCTCTCAGCCTCCTCCTCGCTCATCCTCACGGACGGGTCGGAGCGCACCACGATCCTCCTCTTGATGAGGTTCACCATATTCGCGACGATCTGCCCCCGCTCTATGAGCACCTCCGGTTTCTTCGCGTAGACGGCGATGGCCGGCCCCTCGAACTCGATTCTGGTGACTTCCGCCTCGCGTGGAACGTTTTCCAGTATGCTCTTCCTTATCCGGTTCACGTGGTTTAGGGTTATGGTCATCGTGAATCCTCTAGTATCCTTTTCTTCTCCTCATCGCTTAGCTCTCGGTATCCCTCATCATTTATTATGACGACGTCGAAGCTGTCTCCGCTGGCTGCATCCCTCTTCATGGCCGAGTCCACGGCCTTCACCACAACCGGCAGTAGTTCCTTTATCGTCTTGTCCGGTCTGTACCTGTCCTCTAACACGCCGTAGGCGATTGGGGAGCCGGATCCGGTGGCTACGCAGTCTTCCTTTGTTAGGCTCCCGAATGGGTCTAGGGAGTAAATGCTGTATCCCTCGTGGTCTCGGCCCCCGATGAGGATTTGGGTTAGGAGCGGGTATTGGCGGGCTCCGAAGAGGACGTTTGCGATGAGGCGGGCGGCGGCGCTGACGGGCATCTCCCTCCTCATGTTAATCTTGTAGAGGTTGGCGTTGACCTTGAGTATGTCTACGGTGCGCTGGGCGTCAGCGAGACCCCCCGCTATCGTCATGGCTAGGTGGTCGTCTATCTTGTATATCTTCTTCCCCTTCTTGTGGGCTACGAAGTAGCCCATTGTAACTCGCGTGTCCGAGGCTAGGATTACCCCATCCTTGCAGACCACGCCCACCGTCGTCGTTCCTTTATACACCATCTGCGTTGGTTCCACATACACACCTCCTAAAATCCCAGCTCTACTGCGATGTTATCCGCAGAAGAGCCAAATGATTAATTCTCCACGGGATTTAAAAAGTTTGCGATAAACTTTTCTCTGAATCTTTAGCGGACCGGTGCATTAAACTGTTACATCTCTACGAGTTTGTTCGCCTATTTTCCTATTTATCTCAGCCTCGCGCCGCACATCGGGCAGTATATTGAATCCGCGGGTATCTCGTGGTTGCAGTATGGGCAGACGATCAGCTGTGGGGGTGGGTAGGCCTCCCAGTAGTAGGGTGGAGGTGACGGGGGTGGCGGCGCTAGGAGCGACCTAATGAATCGGCGGATTAGTAGGGTGGCCCCCACCATAAACGCCACCACAACCACGGCTAAAACCGCCACGTATGTATAGTCAACCCCTAAGTACCGACCTTCAAGGGTGTAGGTGCCCGAGTTTTCTATCTTCACGGACGGGAGCGCCACTACTACAAGCCAGTAGTCGCCCGGGATGCTGATAGACACGGTGAATTCCTCATCCTTACCCACGCTTAGATTTGTTTGGTAGCTGGACGCGATGGAGTTCTCCTTCAACCAGTAGAAGTCTACGTTACCGGGGATTTCCCTCCTAAGGAGGAAGAGGTCGAAATCCGCGTTATCTGGAACGTCCAACCTGAACTTGTACTTCTCCCGGAGTATGGGGTTACCCCTAAGGGATAATCGGTAGACCTTATAGGTCATGTCCGCCCCCTCAACCAGCTCATCCGTGATCGTGAACGGCGGTTCGTAGACCTGGCCTAGAGCTGGGCACGTGATTACTGCGGATATCAGGTATGCGGAGAGGAGGAGTGCTAAGGCGGTGTAGGCTTCCTTCATTTTCACCTCCTCTACACCCTTAAACGTCGTGTAACAAATAAACTTTTAGCGGATTCAGATATACTTGAGGTTATTATGCCGGGGAGAAGCATAGTCACGCTTTTAGGAGTTAGACAGGCTCGCGTCGGCGCCACCTTCATCCATGAAGGCGCCAGCCCCGTCTGTGAGGGGTGCAAGTACGCAAAAGTATGCATTGGGAACCTAGAGGAGGGGAGGGCGTACTTAGTCACGGAACTCCTAGGTAGGGTCCTACCCTGCCCCCTCCACGAGGAGGGAGTTATGGTGGTGAGGGTGGTGGAGGCGCCCATCCGGGTGGCTGTTCCCGCGAGGGTAGCCGTGGAGGGGGCGATCATTACGCTAGAGGGGAGGGATTGCAACCAGCCGCGGTGCGGTGCGTGGAACCTATGCCACCCGGAGGTCTTGGTAAGCGGGGATAGATGCAAGGTGCTTGAGGTTGGGGGCAGGGTTACGTGCCCACTGGGCTTAAATCTGGTTTGCGTCGTGGTGCGCAGGGTTTCACCTAGGTAGACCTTTCCCTCTTGATAGTTTCCATGAACGTTACCTCGTCTATCTCCGGGAAGAACTTCATGACGTCGGAGGCGATTCCCCTCTTCGCCACCTGAATCCCCTCTATGTAGAAGGCTTCCTCCGGCATGTTCACCCTGAGGGTTTTCTTCCCCAACCTGAGTTTGAATTTCTCCGCCTCAACCACCGGTATCCTCCTGTGTATGAGCGCTAGGATTTTCTCCCTCGGTTTTTCCAACTTCTTCGTCACGGTTACCTCGTAGACGAGGGTCTTCCCAGCGAGGGGGTGGTTAAAGTCGAGCTGAACCCTCCCCGACGCCACGACACGCACCGTGGCGATTTTCCCGTCTACGTTGACGCGCATACCCACCCTCGGGGTGATGCCCCGGGAGGTGAGCCTCCTTAGGGGAACCAACTTCATCTTCTCCGGGTCCCTCTTCCCATACGCATCTTCTGGAGGTATCTCCACGGTCTCCTTTTGCCCGACCTCCATCTTTGTGAGGTGCTCCTCCAGCGCCCTTAGGAGCCAACCCTCACCAACGACGACGAGCTTCGGCTCGTAGACGCGACCCTCCTCGTAGAGTCCCTCACTCTTTGCGACGTCCTCTAGGGTGGTGTCGAAGACCTCCCCGGTCTCCTTCACCCGACCGACGTAATCCACGAGTATGAAGTCCCCCTTCTCTATGGGCAAGCCCGCCACCCCAAACCGCACCTAATCAACGTACGCTTCTTACCGCGGGGATGTTAATAAATTCGCAACTTCACCCGGTTGAATTCCCGCTTCTAAGCTGGGACTCCGCCTCTAAAATTTCCCTCCACAACTCTAGGGTTTTCTCCGCCTCCTCCCGGTCTAGGATTGATATCCCAAACCCGGCGTGGACTATGATGTAGGTCTCCCCCGGCTTCAGCTTCGACTTGTCTAGGAGTGTTAGATTTACTCTCCTCTTAACTCCACCGCCGAAGTCCACTATCCCCTCGTCCCCCGGACCCACGGAGACGAGCTTCGCCGGAACCGCGAGGCACACAACCCGTCACCTCCTAAACTGGTAGACCTTCTCCTTTAATTCCTGGCCTGTAAGTTCGTAGAGGTGAACGGTAACTTGGCTTCCCTGAAACTCAAGTATCATGAATGATGGAGGGCCCGCCGTGGACCCGCCGCTCCAGACTCCGGTTGCCGATCCGGGGTTGAGGAGTAGTATGCGCCTCCCGTCTACATCCACCTCGTTCACGGAGCTTCTATGCGTATGCCCGGAGATGAGTATATCCACATCCATCTCTAAGGCGGCCCTAGTGAGCTTCTTCACATCCCCCCTCGGGTATATGCGTGTTCCATGGATAAGCCCGACGGTGAACCCGTCCACCTTCAAACGAAGCCGCGTCGGATTCCTCAGGAAGTCCATATTCCCCCTAACCACGTAGACCCTGCCCAAACGCTTCAGGAAATCCAGCACCTCCGGGTCCACTAGGTCTCCGGTGCACAAGATGAAGTCGAAATTCCCCCGCGTAATCGCCTCCTCTACCGGCTTCGGAATCCAGCGAGCCCTGGTGGGGATGTGAAAGTCCCCGATCACCAACACCCGGGTCAAGTAGGCCCCCCAAGCGATGCCAAGTGTATCATCTCAAACCGCAATTTAATAAGTTCACCGCCACGGCGACATCCTTAAGTTTAAGGGTGTGTTTGCTGGAGGTTTTTTAGGTTTTAGCCGTGGATGCGCCGTCCGCGTCGTTGAGGGTTGGCCTCGCAGCGGTTTTCATCGCCCTCGGTGTAGTGCTCGCCCCCTTCCACTTCCCGGTGGGCCCAACCAAGTGCTACCCCTTCCAGCATATGGTGAACGCCCTAGTAGGCATATTCCTCGGGCCTTGGTACGCCGCCGCCGTGGCAACGGCCATCGGCGTGATTAGAAACATGCTCGGGGTTGGAACCATCTTCGCATTTCCCGGCGGAATTCCCGGGGGTGTGGTGGTCGGCATCGTCCACAGGTACGTGAGGAGGACGGACTACGCCGCCCTCGCGGAGCCCCTAGGAACCGTGGTTATAGGCGCAACCCTAAGCGCCCTCGCGGTGGGGCCCATGATTGGGAGAACCATGTCCCTGCTGGCGTTTTGGGTTGCCTTCTCCGTGAGCAGCATCCCGGGTTCGGTGCTCGGATTCTTAGTGGTGAAGGTGCTGAGGAGAACTGGAGTTGCGGATAGGATATTCCTTCGGTGAGCTGGTCGGTAGACGGGTTCTCATCGTGGGGGATGTAGGGTCGGGGAAAACCCTCTACACGGCCAGGCTCCTAGAGGAGGCGGTTCAAGCCGGCTACGGTAGACGAACCACGGTGATCGACATGGCGCCACCAACCATGGAAATCCGTGGATTGAGGGCCGGGGGCCTACTGGCGGACTACACCCCCAGCGTTATGGAGGTTCGCTATTTAAGGCCCAGGGAGGTGAAGGCGCCTAGGCTCACCGCCAGAACCCCACGGGAAGTCTTGGAGTATGCGGAGTTCAATAGGAGGGTGATAGACCAATTGCTAGATGCATTCCTAAAGGAGCCAACTCCAATCCTATTCGTTAACGACCTATCCATATACCTACAGGCTGGGAGCCTTCCACGCATAATTCAGGTCGTGGAAAAGGCGGAGACATTCATAGCTAATTGCTACAAGGGGGAGGCCCTAAGGGACGACCTGGGGACAGGCCTATCAAGGAGGGAGAGGGAGGCTGTGGAGAGGTTGGAGGGACTGGTGGATTTGGTGGTTCGCCTCTAATTTTCGGCGGACCTGCCTACGAGCGGAAAACCTCCTTGGCGGCTTCCAGCCCCGCCCCGAGCTTCACCGGGTAGTTTAGGTCCTTCAGGGTGTTTTCTAGGGCTGATATGGTGGTAAGCGTCTCCGACTCGGAGATGATGCCCATGCACCCAACCCTGAATATGTAACCCTTAAGCTTCCCCATCCCACCAGCAATGAGTATTCCATACCTCTCCTTCATGGTCCCCCTCAGCGCCCCATCCTCCACGCCCTCTGGGAGGTTCGCGGCGAGCACCGTGTTAGAGAAGTTTTTCTCCTCCTTCGGGTATATGGAGAGGCCTAAGGCTTCAAACGCCCTGTAGAAGGCGGCGGCGCACGTTGCGTGCCGCTTGAACCTCTTCTCCAATCCCTCCTCCCGGATTATCTGGAGCGCCTCGTCCAACGCGAAGAACAGCGGGACTGCTGGGGTGAAGGGCGTCTCCACCTTCTCCTCGTAGAATCTCCGTATCTCCATGAGGTCGAAGTAGTAAGGTCTACATGGATTCTTCTCAACAGCCTCCCACGCCTCCTCGCTCACTGAGACGATGGCGAGGCCCGGAGGGCATGCCAAGCACTTCTGGCTCCCCGTGATGCAAACGTCCACGTTCCACTTGTCCACCGGGAGGTCGTCCCCGCCGAGTATGGATATGGCATCGGCGATTAGCAACGCCCCATACTCCTTAACAACCTTGGAGATTTCCGGCAGCTCCCTCACGGTTACGCCGGTGGATGTCTCGTTGTAGACGATGGCAACCACCTTCACATCCTTCTCCTTCCTTAGGGCGTCCTCGATCTGGGCGGCTGTTGGCGCCCTCCCCCACTCCACCGGAATCTCTATAACCTTTCCTCCCCTACGCTTCACCTTATCCCTCATCCTCTCGCTGAACACCCCGTAGGTGGGAACGATGACCTTATCCCCGGGGGCCACGAGGTTCCCGACGGCGCACATGACACCCCCGGTTCCGGATGACGTCAGGACGTAGACGTCGTTTCTAGTCTGGAACACGTATTTCAGGTTCTCTATGATGCGCTTATGCAGTTCGTGGAACTCCGGGCCCCTGTGCCCTATCATGGGCTTGACCATCGCCCTAGTCACGCGGTCCGGGACGTTCGTTGGGCCGGGTAGCATTATGAGGAGCCTTCTTTCACTCAAGCCTGTTCCCTCCAAACGGGTGTAGTTATGGTTTCACCTCCTATTAGGCTTTATGAGAGTGCAGGTGCATTCTTATTGGTGTCTCCGATGCGGAATGCGAGTGGCGCGCCGATAATCACGCTCCTGACGGACTTTGGTTCAGCTGATGCGTATGTGGCGGCGATGAAGGGAGTCATCCTAGGGATATGCCCAGATGCTAGGATAGTAGACATCACCCACGAGGTGCCGAAGTTCGACGTGAGGTGGGGGGCGTTCCTGCTTTCTCAGGCGGCCCCGCACTTCCCATCCGGCACGATACACGTAGCGGTTGTAGACCCGGGGGTTGGAACCGCCAGGCGCCCAATAATCGTGGAAGCCGAAAGGTGCCTCTACGTTGGGCCTGATAACGGAGTTCTCATGCTAGCCGCCATGCAGGAGGGAGTAAAACACGTCTACGTCGTTGAGAATAGGAGGTATATGCTCCCGAGGGTCTCCAGAACGTTCCACGGGAGGGATATATTTGCCCCAGCAGCCGCCCACCTAGCCCTTGGGGTTAAGCCGTCTGAGTTTGGGAGGGAAGTTCGTGATTATGTGACCCCCAACTTCGCCTCCCCGAGGGTGGAGGGGAATGCGATAGTCGGTGAGGTGATTCACGTAGACGGTTTCGGAAATATAATCACCAACATATCCGAGGAGCACCTAAACCAGCTCGGAATCAGGGATGGAGATTCGCTGGAGGTGCGGATTGGGGGGAGAAGACACCGCATAAAGCTTTGTTCAGCCTATGGAGAAGCCCCGGTGGGAGCCACCCTAGCCGTACTGGGGAACAGCGACCTCCTTGAGGTATCCATTAATCAGGGCAACGCCGCCAGAACGCTTGGTGCTACCGTGGGCATGGAGGTGCGCGTGGCACCCTCATCAGGGTAGGCAGGGTAAACAGCCATCCGAAAGCTTTTTACTCCTTAGTTTAATCCTCTACTGCTGGAAGCTCGCCAGCCATGCAAACTAGATTCCGGGGGATACCGGGTTGACTAGGTATGTTATTAGGGAGGGAGCAACCCTCCTCGTAGACGGGCCCGCCTTTGTGACCATCCTCGGGGGGCGGGTGGAGATTCTCGGGGTGCGCCTGAAAACTGAGGGGCAGGTGGTGGTGCAGACGGGGCGGAGAATACCGATCTCCGCCCTGAGGAGGTCCGTGTTGGATGTGAGGCTCGGGGATGGGGGGGCTGTGAAGGAGGTTGAGACCAACGTCGTGCCATCCTCTTGGATGGACGTTGCAGAGAAGGTTCTAGGGGATGCGAAGCCCATCCGGGTGATGGTCATCGGCGGGGTGGACTCGGGGAAGACGAGCTTCTGCACCTACCTAGCGAACAGGCTGGCCTCAGCGGGCCTAAAGGTGGGGGTAATCGACGCGGACCTCGGCCAGTCCGATGTGGGGCCACCCACCACTATAGGCCTCGGCCTGGTCAGCTCCCCGATTGTGGACCTTTCTAAGGCGGAGGTGGTGGATGCATTCCTCGTCGGGACCACCAGCCCGGGGAGGAGCGTGGAGCAGGTGCTCTGCGGAGTGGAAGCCATGGTGAAGAGGGCTGGTGAGATGAAGGTGGACGCCCTCATCATAAACACGGATGGGTGGGTGGAGGGGAAGGAGGCCGCCGAATACAAACGCAGGCTGGTTGAGGTCGCGAAGCCGGACTTAATCGTGGGGATGCAGCGGGAGGGAGAGTTAGAGGACGTTCTAGGTGGGTTAGGCGGGTGGAGGGTGGTTCAGGTAGAGGTCCCCCCCACGGTTAAGAGGAGGAACCGCGAGAACCGCAGGCTCATGCGCGAGCTGAGCTACCGCAGGTACTTGGAGGGAGCCAGAATCCAGTCCTACCCCATAAGCTGGGTTGAACTCCGGGGGAACATCCCGGACGTAGGCTCCCCCGCCAGTGAGGAGAGGGTGAAGTTGGTGACCGGGATCCTAGGATTCACGCCTTTGCACTGCGAGGAGACCCCGAGGTGCATGCTCCTCGTGCTTGGGAAGGGCCAGGAGGTTTCGGAGGAGCGGTTGAGGGCGCTCGAGGATGCCTTGGGTAAGGAGGTGAGGGTGATGCGTGAGGGGGAGGAGAGGGGGGCGCTCGTCTCCCTGCACGGGGACGACGGGAGGTTCCTAGGGATAGGCGTTCTTCGGGGGATAGACTTCAGGAGGCGGGTTCTGAGAATTTACACCCCGGTGGAGGGGAAGGTCTCCGTGATATGCGTGGGGTGCGTGAGGCTGGATGAGGATGGGAGGGAGATAGGCTTCGTGGAGGAGCCAGCTAAACCACAACCCTAATGTTGCACTCAACACCCTTTAATAGACAGTATAGGCGTTCTGGATGTGCAGATTTTGGAGGGGCATCCAAGAGGTTTGAAGCTAATCAGCGAGAAACTTGAGGTCCGCGGAGCAACGCTCCTAGCATCCTGCCTAGAATTGGAGAACGCGGTCATACTGATAATCAGCGAGGGGAGGGTGAGGCTTGGAACCACCACCATCGCCATCCCGGAGTCGGAGTGGGGTGTGCCGTACTCGTCTACCATACTGGGGGAGAGGGACTCCGTGGCGTCCCGGATGGTGGCGGAGCACGCTGCCAAGAAGACGGGGAAGATAGCCCTAGCATCCGTGCACCTCAAGAGCGTGAAGGTGGAGGATGCGGCTGGCCCCATCATGGAGTTGGTGGAGAAGGTTCTCTCCGGGGGGAGCCGGGGGTGAGCATGAGGGAGTTCCTCAGCCGGATGGAGGGTTTCGGGGAGGTTCTCCACATAGAGGATGAACTATCACCCGTCTACGAGATTCCAGCCGTCATCAAGGCGTTTGATGGAGGGCCCATCCTACGCTTCCACAGGGTCAGCGGACATGATACGGAGGTCGTAGCTAACCTGTGCGCAAACCGAAATCGTCTATGCAGGGCGCTAAACGTAGACGTGGAGAAACTATACGAGAGGATTCTCAACGCCTGCGAACACCCAGCCGAGCCGAGGGTTGCATCCGGTGGCCCCGTCATGGAGGTCGTTGAGGAGCCGAGGTTGACGAGGTTACCAATCCTCACCCACTATGAGGGGGACGCTGGGCCCTACATCACATCCGCCATCGTCTCCGCTAGAAGCCCGGACGGGGAGGTTGAGAATGTCTCCATACACAGGCTTCAGCTCTTAGACGATAGGCATCTCGCCATACGCATCGTTCCACGCCAGCTATACCAGCTGTGGTGCATGGCGAAGGAAGCTGGCGGAGACTTGGACGCCGCCATATCCATCGGCGTGCACCCAGCGGTTTCCATCGCGTCTACATCCCCGGCGGCGTTCGGAGTGAGCGAATACGCGGTGGCAAACCAGCTGTTGAACGGGGGTCTACGCCTCATAGAATGCGAGGAGGTGGACGCGAGGGCGCCGGCCGACGCTGAGGTGGTGCTAGAGGCGAGGATAAGCACCACAAAGATGGTGGAGGAGGGTCCCTTAGTAGACGCCACCGGAACCCACGACATCGTGAGGATGCAACCCCTAGTGGAGGTAATACGCGTCATGCATAGAAGAGACTACATCTATCAGGCGTTGCTGCCCGGGGGCAGGGAGCACCAGCTCCTCATGGGGCTTCCGCGTGAGGCGATGATATGGAGGGCGGTTAGGCACGTCGTCCCCACGGTGAGGGGTGTGAACCTAACGCCCGGGGGGTGCGGCTGGCTACACGCCGTTATATCCATAGAGAAGCACGTGGAGGGGGATGCAAAGAACGCGATACTAGCCGCCTTCTCAGCCCACCCAAGCCTAAAACACGTGGTGGTCGTAGACGGGGATGTAGACATTTACAACCCGCATGAGGTTGAGTGGGCGATAGCGACGAGATTCCAAGCAGGGGAGGACCTCATCATAATAAGGGGCGTGAGGGGCTCAACGCTGGACCCATCAGCGGACCAAAAAACGGGAACAACGACGAAAATGGGGATAGACGCGACAAAACCACTAAACAAGCCGCAGGAGGGGTTCAAAAGGGCGAGAATACCGGAAAGCCCAGCGGTTAAAAGAGTCCTGAGGAAACTAGGAGTTTCAACCCAATAAATGGCTCTTTGTTTAACTACACGCCGCCTCTATGCATTCCCTTAGGCTTCCGGCGGTTACTTCTACACCGCCTAGGGTTGGTAGGTAGTGCATCGCCTTCGCCGAGTTCGTTAATACCACGTCTACGCCTGTCTCCCTCAGCCAGGAGACAACGGCGCAGGTTCCGGCGATGACCCTGCCGCCAGCCCTCTCGATCTCCGCAACGCACCCACGCATTTCATCCTTCACGTACTGCGAGGTGCAAATCCACAGGCGCCTATTCGGGTTCACCCTCCTACCTCTAAGAAGTTCCGATATTTCCCTGATTTCTTCGGGGGAGCAGTGGGGGCAACCGATGTATATTAGGTCCGGCTCCTCCATGGTAGTGCTTAGGTTCTCCACCGCGTCCTTAATCGCCTCCCCGTCCACTTGGATACGCTCCATGCACCCGCGTTTCGGCTCCTCACCCCACCTAAACATGGAGACCATCCCCGTTGATGCGAGAGCCGCCCCCAACTGCCTCAGTTGAACCTCCGTTGGGCTTCCGAGGTTCGTAAACAGCGGGATTTTATCCCCGACTAGGCGACCTACATACGAGCCTAGGGCGCCATACTCAACTTCGCTCATAAGGGCGGTCTGCACCTCCACGAGAACCCCGGGCTCCCTGTTTTCCGGCCTGTGCATGCCGTGGTCTGGGGTTTTCCCTATAATCGCCGAGGCGAGGGCGCTCGGGCCTCCCTCCCTGTTCGTCCACGCCCCGATGATGGAGTTTGCGTAGACAACCGCCGATGATTCAGCCCACGCGAGGTGGCTGTTCGGGGTTGGCGCCTCCACGTAGTACGGCGTGCAGGTCAGCGTCGCCTCCACCCCAAGAGCCTGATAAAGCTGGATGATGTGCATCTGCCTCTGGAGGGCCCGATCCGGGATGTTCACGCACCACGGCATGGCGGGGTCGAAGCTCGACGGGTTCAGCGTGGTATGCGTGGAGACCCTGCCACCGGCCTCCACGAGCTCCTCGAGAAATTCTATGAGGGCGTCGCCGCCCGTTTTATAGGAGACGCCTGATATGTGCGCCCACTCTATCGGTATGAGGCGCTCAGCCCCGTAGAGGTCGCCGAGCTTCACGAGTATGCGCATGGCGGCGCTGCGGGCCCACCCCTCCTCCCCGTCGTAGACACGCTCCTCCTCCCTCGTCAGGTGCAAGCTTCACGCCCCCCGCTTAGTATCCTCACCAAGCCCCTCTCCCCGTCTACCTCCACCAAGTCGCCCGTCCTAATCCTTGAGACCTCCACGCCCACCACCATGGGTATCTCCGCGATTATCGCCCCCACGACCACGATGGGGTCCGCCTCCCTGTTCACGATGGCGGAGGGCGCCAACCCCCTCCTAGCCAGCGCGTATATGACGTAGCTCCCAACCGTGGAGCCGCTTCCATGGGGGAAGCACAAAACCTTCCCCCTAACGCAACGACCTTCGAGGGGGTGACCCCTCTTAACGACCACGCCGCTCTCCGGGTCAACCCCACCAAGAAAACTTATGGGCTCAGATGACACTAAGGCTGGGGCTCTACACCTCCCGGGGACAACGCCTCTCCCCCAAAGCTCCAGAGCCACCTCGGAAGCCCCTCCCTTTACATGGAAACCCTAGAGGATGGGGGGCTCGCCTCGAATATCCCCCTGCACGCCTCCTCCACACGCCCCCTCCACTCAACCGGGGCGTAGACCCTGATCACGTCAATATACTTGGCGAGGTGCGCCAGGATGGATGGAACCTCCGAGAGGGGCTGGGGCCTCCGCCCATCAGCCGTCCGCCTATAAAACATTATGTCCATACCCCTCTCCCTGTCCGGGTGCAGGGGAACCGACGGGACGGAGGGCACGTCAATGAATACGTAGCGTGGGTCTACGCCGGCCTCCTCGCTGATTTCCTCCTCAATCTTCCTGCGGATTGACTCCTTGTTGAGTATGTTGGCGGTGAAGGAGTCCGGGGTGTGAACCGTCAGCTCGTAGGTGCACTTCACCAGCTCCCTATTGAGGTACATGAGGGCGAATTTCCTAGCGACCTGAGCGTCCCCGTCGCCCTCTAGGTTCGCCATGCGGAGTAGCACCGAGGCGTCGTAAAGCCGCAGGAAATCCTCAACGGAATCAAATTTCGTGAGGGCTAACGCCTCATCCGCATACTCCATCGCCCTCCCAAGCATCACATTAGCCGCCCTCACGGACCTATGGAAGTAGACGGCGTTAAACATCTGGAGCCTGGCCAAGATGAAGGACTCCAAGACGGGGAGCGCCCCGGGGTACTCAACGGCCATCTTGCCGTCCACTAGGTCTATGGAGTCTATGAGGCGGCGGACGTCAACCCTCCCGTACTCAACTCCAGCGAAGTAGGAGTCCCGGATTAGGTAGTCCATGATGTCTATGGATAGTGGCCCGGTGATGATGTGGTTTAGGAAGGGCGTATCACGCGACTTCAGCCTCCCAACCGCCAGCTGGGAGACCTCAACCCGAGAGAAGCCCCCATCCTCCAGAATGTCCCCAACAACGCTCTCCCTAACAAGCCACTGGGTTACATCCTCATGCGTCATTCCACGGTGCCTGTCCAAGACCTCGTCGTAGACGTGGGAGAAAGGCCCATGCCCGAGGTCGTGGAGGAGCCCAGCTAGACGGGTCAACTGGACATCATCCTGCGTTAAGTAGCCCTTATCCCGGAAGCGCTCCGCAGCCAATCCAGCTAAGTGCATAACCCCGAGCGAGTGGAGGAAGCGCGTGTGGGTCGCCCCGGGGTATGTTAGGTCAGCCCCAGCCAGCTGGCTGATGCGCCTAAGCCTCTGGAAGGGTGGGGAGTCAACCACACGCCTCTCCAGCTCATTCAGGTATATGTATCCGTGAACTGGGTCCTTAACCTCCGCAACCCACATGGCAAACCAACCAATCAAAGAAGATTTACGCCCACAACATTATTAACTAATCGCCGATAAAAGCCATCAACAAAATTTATATAAACCACCATCCAACAACAAACCGATGAGAAAAAGGAGCTTCACCATATTACTAACGCTCGCCCTTCTAATCCTCCAACTTACAATAGCAAACTCACTTGAAATAACCGAGGGAGCGCCTACTCAAGGCGAAATTAAGCTCAGCGGGGATGAGCGGGTAGTCTGTCTACTAGTGGCATCAAACGTCTACGAACCCCTAAAGCCATACCTAGAAAGATGGATGGACGATGTAAGGAAAGAGGGCTACGAACCAACGCTAAAGGTGATCACAAACGAAACACCACAACAAATAAGGCAGATGCTAAGGGAAACACCAAACCTAGAAGGATGCCTCATGGT
>CAZKUI010000001.1:35020-68615 GCA_964555905.1 uncultured Candidatus Bathyarchaeia archaeon
AACAAATAAGGCAGATGCTAAGGGAAACACCAAACCTAGAAGGATGCCTCATGGTGGGAGACATACCCTACGTTCTCTATGAGACAACCTACGAGTATCCGAAAGGAGTTTCACATCACGAAGTTTTCCCAACAGATTTATATTATATGGATTTAGATGGGCAGTGGGTAGATATAGATGGAAATGGAATATTTAATACCCATGGGGGAAACATATATCCAGAGATTTGGGTTGGAAGATTAAAGACTTCAACTCTTTCAGAAGGAGAAATTAAACTACTCAAAAACTATTTTAACAAAAATCATCTTTACAGAACTGGCGCATTTACACTCCCTCATAGAGCGCTTATATACACTGATCATTACTGCAATTACTACACATATATACTTACTCCAAAAACTGCGTATGCACTGCAGTTCATTTATAATGAAGTTGCAACTGTAACCTATCCTCAGGTAACTAACGCTGACGATTATTTGAACCGCCTTAATGAAGGATGGAGCTTAGTTCGCCTTTTAGTTCATAGCGGAGGATTTGGCCATTACTTTGGCAACCAAACTGATGGTAAAATATACCCCACAGACATAAAAAATGCCAATCCTAAAGCATTCTTTTACATAATCACTTCATGCGGTAATTTTGATTATAGAAGAGGGGATTACATAGGGGGATGGTATGTTTTCACAAAATACGGACTTTTAGCCATAGGGGACTCAGGAGTGCATGATCTCTTTGTGGTTCTGCCTGAAACCTTCTTTCTTCAATTGAGATATAGATGCTTCGGCTTAGCATATCTTCGTTACGCTCGAGAATGTATCAAGCAGAACGCTCGTGTTGACTCTATTTATAATGGTATTATTATTGGTGACCCTCTTCTTAGGCCTGTTTATAATGGTGTTGATGGGGATGGCGACTGTTTGGCTGATTGGTTTGAGTTGGAGAATGGCTTAGACCCGGGTAATCCTGATAGTGATGGAGACGGCCTCACGGATTATGAGGAGTTGATTTTTTACGAGACGAACCCGCTTAAACTCGACAGCGACGAGGACGGCCTATCTGACGGCGAGGAGACGAGATTGGATGGAAATCCATTAGACCCTGACACCGACGATGATGGATTAACCGATGGGGAGGAGTGCCGTCTCGGGACTGGGATAAACACGTCTGACAGCGATTTCGACGGCTTGCTAGATGGAGAGGAAGTGGAAGTTGGAACCGACCCGCTGAACGGAGACACGGACGGGGATGAGCTATGTGATGAGAGGGAGATAGAGCTGGGAACAAACCCTCTATCCAAGGACACAGACAGAGACTACTGGAATGATTACGTAGACCCAGACCCCCTAAACGCACTAATCCCAAATGTTATACTAACCTCCATGGCAGTAATAATCGGATTAATAGCCGTAGCCTCAAAAATTTCTAGGACGCCCAGAAGGGAACAGGGGTGACCGGAAGGCAAAAATCAAATGTGGGATTCCTCGTCTGCATTGAGGGTTTAGACGCCAGCGGCAAGACGACCCAAGCTCGCCTATTAACGGACTTCCTCCGAAGCAGGGGCTATAAGGTGTTGCATACGACCGAACCCACCACGAGCCCCATTGGACGCCTAATTAAGGAGCGCGTGCTGCGGGGTGCAGTGAGGCCTCCCCCGGTCGTTGAGGCGTTGCTCTTCGCCGCCGACCGTCTACAACACGTGAGGGATGTTATTAAGCCGGCTCTCAACCGGGGCTACATCGTCATCTCGGATAGGTACGTCTACTCCTCCCTCGCTTATCAGGGTGCGGCTGGACTCAGCCTAGACTGGATTCGGGGGATTAACCGATTCGCCCCGAAGCCAGACCTAGCCATATACCTAGACGTAGACCCTGAAACCGCCATGAAGCGGATAAAACGCGAGAGAACCCTCATGGAGAACCTAGAAGTTCAGAGGGGCGTCCGAAGCATTTACTTGAAGCTCGTGGAATCCGGAGAACTCGTTCTGGTAGACGGGGAGAGAAACGTTGAAGAGGTCTTTAAGGACGTAAAGGCGCTCACACTAAAATTAATGGGGGGTTCCTAACGCCTAGAAATCCTCCTAACCCGCTCCAACGCCTCCAAAAGCCTAGAGAGTATGAGGCTGAGACGCCCGATCTCTTGGGGGTCCTCCTCCACCTTCAACCTCTGGCTGAGCTGCCCAACCTTCTCAAGAAGGGTATCCTCTAGGGACGAGAGGAGGAAACGCCCTAGAGCCCTGCCTACCTCCTCGCCCTCCCCCACCACAACCACGGGCTTCCTACACCTCGCACACCACAGCTCGCCACTCCTCAGCCTAAAGAGGGGTGAAGAGCAGGCGGGGCAATGCAGCTCCGTGAGGGTAGCACCGCTCCTGAGCAGGTCAGCCATGAGCTTTATGTCGCTCCCCCTCGAACCCTCACCCCCACCATCTTCCAACTCGGGATTCATCACGCATTAACTCGCCGAAGCTAGTCCTTAATTCCCTCAAGGAGGGAGAGAATGGCCCAAATCTTAGTCCTGGTTGGAACTGGCATGTTCGGGTCTTGGCTAATCTCATCCAACACACTTATGGCATTAGCGGCTCTAACGGCAGGTGTTAAGTTCGTGTCCGAAAGCAACTCCATGGACTCTTTAGCGGCCCTTCGTATGTTCCTAGGCGTCGACGTATCCTCGCTGATCATGGAGAGCAACTCCATGGCCTGCTTAATCTTCTCCTCATACATCTTCCTCCTCTTCGACATATCCTCTTCCCTCCCTAGGCTAAATTAGATTCCTGAACCGCAACAAATAAGGATTTTCAATTAGCAACCATCCACGGAGTGAAACTATAAAGCCGAGTCCACCAACCCACCAAACCTTAAATAAACCACCAAAATAAAAGTCTCAATGGGCGGGGGTACCCGAGCCTGGTCAAAGGGGCGAGGTTCAGGACCTCGTGGCGTAGGCCTGCGTGGGTTCAAATCCCACCCCCCGCACCAGTAGTCGCTTAGACTCTTCTGGTGATTTTGTGTCAAAAAACCCTTTTAACTCTGGATGTGTTTTTTCGTATAGGTGCTGGAGTTGGGAAGGAGGCTCGCCATCGCAGCGCTGATTTTATTGGTGTTAATGATGGTCACCCCACTTATCCGCGTATGTCAAGCGGAGTTGGTGGAACTCGCCTACGACGATGGGGAGATGGACGCGGCTGAGTCCCTAGCTGGGCCGAGCTTCGGGCCTGGGCACGGGGTGAGGTTCACTCCGCCGGGAACCCCGTGGATTATAGATAGCGTTAGGATTTATGGGAGGAGGCAGGGCGAGAGCAAATTTAGGATAGTGATCTTTGATGAGACTCAAAGCGTAGTCTACAAGAGCCCCCTGTACGACTACGAAGAGTACTTTGACATAATTTACGGCTGGGCTGAGGTGGACATCCCGGAAGTGAGTGTTACCGGGGACTTTTACGTGGTCGTGTTCACCAACTCCTCAGCTGGGCTAAGCCCCCGCGTCATTAAAATCGGCTTGGATAAGGATGCTCCCATCGACAACCGCTCCTACATAGTCTCTCACGATTACAGGTTCAGTGCGTATAAGCTCGGCGATTGGATGATTCGGGTTGTGGGGGAGATATTCATCCCCTTCAACTTCTCCCTGAGCGTCACCCCTAAATCCCTGAGGGTTGTTCAGGGCGGGGATGCCACATACGAGGTTGATGTAGACTTGGTTAGTGGAACTCCCGCTACGGTGGAGTTGTCGGTGGAGGGTCTACCAGCCGGTAGCTACTCCCTCACGCCGAACTCGGGGGTTCCACCATTCAGCTCCACGCTCACCGTCGACACCAACAGCGTTTCCCCCACATCCTACGACATAACCATTAGGGCGGCTGGGGGCGAATTCGCCTACGAGGAAACCGTGAAGTTGGAGGTCTACACCGCAGAATTCGACTTCAGCGTCGAGGTATCTCCACCCTCACGCTACGCCCTAAAGAACGAGGCTGTCTACCACATCTCGGTGAAGCTGATTGAGGGTTCCACTAGGGAGGTGAACCTGAATGTCTCAGGTCTACCAGAGAATACAAGCTACCTCCTCGACCCGCCATCCGGCCTCCCAGACTTCGAGTCTAAACTGGTAGTATTCGTGGGTGATGCCGTGCCTCCGGGCACTTACAACTTCACCGTTTCGGCGTCTGGGGATAATAGAACTAGGGAGGCGAGCGCAAAGATGGTGGTTTTGAAGGCAGCAATGCCACCTGCATCGCAGGGGATGTGCATTATCGCCACTGCCACATACGGCTCAGAGCTGGCTCCCGAAGTTCAGTTTCTACGCGAATTCAGGGATGAAACCGTTCTAAGAACGTTCGCCGGAAGTTGCTTCATGCGGGTCTTTAACGCTTGGTACTACAGCTTCAGCCCAGCCGTGGCAAAAATGATAGCCGCAAACGGGTGGCTGAGGGCGGTTATGCGCATCATTCTATACCCACTGATAGGCATACTACATCTATCAGCTATGACGTATGGAGCGGTCGGCTTCAACCCCGAGGTTGGGGTGGTAGCGGCTGGCTTGGTCGCCAGCACCCTCCTGGGCATCGTCTACGTCACCCCAGCCGCCACCGCTGCGCTGTGGACGCTCAGACGCCTCTTTAACTGGACTCCAAAGCAAACGCGTGAACTAAGGCTAGCAGCCGTGGGAGTCTGCCTAACATGCCTAATCTCGATGCTTGCTTCCTACGCATTCATGTCCGCAATATTCATGATGTTCGCCTCAGCATCGCTCGTACTCACATTCTTCACAGTTCCCGCTTTGACTCTAGCTGGGAAGTTCGTGGAGTATCTGTGAGGAACTTCATACTTAAGTACGTGGTTGTCCTATTTTAGGGCAAGGTGATGGTATGGTTCATGCGATGGAGCATAAGATTTGGGCTGTAGCCGCCTTCACGGTCTATTACGTATCTAGCTACATCCTCCCAGACTACCTACCCGCCTCTTACGCGTGGCTTGGCAGTTCGCTGAGGTTCCTGCAGGTTGGCCGCATGTACTTCTGGCCCGCCCTCTTCATGGTCATCGTGGGCGCGCACTTCCCCGACTTCGATCTAGACTTCGGGGCGAGGTTCCATAGAAGCCCTATAACGCACAGCTTCTTCATTCCCCTCGCCCTATTCCTCTTCTACCTATTCCAAGCCCCAAGCCCCGACATACTGAGGCTGCTAGCTATCTTCTTCCTCGGCTATGCATCGCACCTGCTCTTGGACATACTCCCGTCGGGTGCATCGCTCTTCGGCAGATTCACGTCCATCTTCCAAAGCTACACCCCGGGGGATGTGAGGGGGATACCTGAGGGGATGGAGAAGGGCTGGCTAATCGGCTCAGGTTTGCTCACCCTCGCCCTCGCAGCCGTTTACCTCTTCCTGTCGGTGCACCCGGAACTGCTGACGCTCCTACCGCACCTCTAGCGTCTTCCAACCTCGCTTGGAAAGCCCGCCTGCGGCTCCTTTCTGGTTGGAATTTCGGCGTTCCGTAGCTAAGGCTTTAAGTGCTGCTGTGTTTTGTTAGTTCCGTGATGGCTATGAGCCATGGGCCCTTAGAGTTCCGCGCTGTGGTGGAGTGGGATGGGGAGACCGGGGGCGTTGCATCCCTCCCGGGGAGTTCCACGGAGCTTAGGGTTGACATGCCCGTGGAGTTTGGGGGTGGGAGTCGCTACCCATGCCCGGATGAGGTCTTTCTGGCGTCCATAGGGGGGTGCCTCCTCACCACATTCCTGTACATAAGGCGGAAGATGGGGTTCCGCCTAGAGGGTCTACGGATAGAAGTTGTGGGCGTGGTGGATTCCTCGGGCCCTGAGGGTTACCGCGTGTCTAGGGTGAGTGCGCACATGCATGTCTACGTTGGAAGGGGGGATGGGGGGCTGGCTGAGAGGTGCGCCGAACTGGCTAGCGAATACTGCCACATCACCCGCACCCTAGAGGAGGCGATTCCAGTGGAGGTTTCTTGGACGGTGAGTGAGCGGTAAGCCCGCCTCGTGGTGGGTGGGTTGGCGCGCCGCGTAATCGTTATAACAGGAACCCCGGGCGTGGGGAAGACGTCCATATCCCGCCTATTGGCGTCTAAACTTGGGGCGTTACACTTGGATGTTACCAAGCTCGCCCTAGAGGAGGGCATCGTTGAGGGAATGGATGAGGAAAGGGAAACCTTCATCGCGGATTTAGACAGGCTCCAAGAGAGGATTTCGGAGCTGGTGGACTCCACGGATGGATTGGTGATAGTTGAGGGCCACTACGCTCAGGACGTGGTGAATAGGGACGAGGTTCTTCAGGCGTTCGTCCTCAGGAGGGAGCCGAATCAACTGAGGGAGGAGCTGAAGCGCAGGGGGTACCGAGGGAACAAGCTCCTAGAGAACCTTGAGGCTGAGATACTGGACGTTTGCCTGTTAGAGGCTGTGAAGGCGTGCGGCCCAGAGAGGGTCTACGAGGTGGATGTCTCCGGTAGGACCTTGGAGGACGTAGTAGATGAACTTCTGAGGGTGCTGAAGGATGGGGGGAGGAGTAGGGTGGGAGTCGTAGACTGGCTGAAAAGGTTGGAGGAGGAGGGTAAACTGCAGGAGTTCTTCAGAAGGTAGACGGGGCGCCTATAAAGTTAAGTCCCTCCTCGTGAGGAGTTGTATCCTCCTCCTCGAGGCGTACGCCTTGGCATGCTCACTAAACTTATTTGAGATTACGATCGGCGGTAGGAGGCCTACGTCGCTGGCCGCCCTATCCGCGGCTATAACCACGTTAATTCCGGCCGTTCTCTTCCAGTTCTTCACGAAGACCGGGTAAACTTCATCCCCCTTCTTAACCAACAAGTCGAAGGTCCGGGTGGAGCCGGACCTCCCCTCTAATGAAACCTCCCTCTCCACCGCGAACCCTAATCGTCGGAAGTACTCCACGGCGAGGTTCAGTAAAGGTTCACTCATAACTCCAATAAGTGGGGGATGCCACGGCGAAAAAACATTTTTGCGTCTGGTGTTGAAACCACACGCACCTCGAAACCGCGGCCTTCATATTAACCGCGCATAGCCATAAATATCATACCAAATCTATTTAGGATGGTGGTTGGATGTCAACCGCTGAGAGGAGGTTCTTCACGGAGTTTTCCTCCCTATTAGACAAACGTATCACCATCGTGACTACCGACGGGAAGAAGCTTGAGGGCGTCCTCCTCGGCTTTCATCCCGACACGTTGAGTATATGCCTCGGGGATGCGAGGGATGAGAGGGGAACCCCCATGCACAGGGTTTTCATCAGCGGCGGCATCCTCGCCCAGATAAGGGTGGCGGAGAAGCCCTTCGACCTGAGGGGCCTCGCCGCGAGGTTGGAGAAGGTTTTCCCAACCATGGTTCGGCTATACGAGGATAAGGGGATCATCATGGTGATGGATAGGGTGAAGGTCACGGAGGAGGGCGTGGAAGGCACAGGCCCAGCCGCTGAACGAGTGAAAAAGATATACGAGCAGTTCGTAAAGGAGACGAGGGGATAAAACCGCTTTACGCGGCACCCCCTAGACTAAGCCCCTAAAAGTTTTCTTCTCCTCCTCTTCCTCCTCAAACGCAACGCCAAACGTCCTCAGCATATCCTGCGTGGTTTTAGCGGCCTCCTCCAACTTCGAGAGGTCTACCTTCCAGTTCGTCACCCGGCATAGGAGCTGTAGGACCTCCTTGGCGGCTGCGGCGTCTGGGTAGAAGCCCGGGGTTTCCGCTAGGATGCAGACGCCCCTCATCTCCCTCAGCTTGGCGAGGCCGAGCAGTATCCCGGCGGCCCCGTATATGTTCCCCGTGAGGACGTTGACCCCCAGGCCGAGCACGCTGCATAACGTTTCGTGGTCCGTTGCAGCGCAGTGGAGCCTCGGCTGTGTCACTCTCCTGTCCACTCTCAGGCCTCCCATGGTAACGACGAACTTGCACCCGAGTTCCTGCGCAACATCAAGTATCCTACCGCAGAGTTCGTACTGTCCACGGCTGGTGAGCGCCTGCGTGTTTCCGTATAGGAGTATCGCGTCACGCTCCTCTCCGCGGCCTGCATAGTAGTAGAGCTCGTTTATCGGGGGTCTTAGGCCGCCATCCTCCGTGGTTATGATGAAGTCTTGGAAGGATGAGGAGTATATGGTGGCGAACCGCTTCATCTCCAATTCCCTCAGGAGGTGGAGTGCCGCTATATTAGCAACGAAGCCGATTCCCGGAAGCCCCTCGATGAGCACTGGCTCCCTAAGCCTAGGCACCTCCTCCACGCGGACGATGCAGACCATCACGCACCACTATGAATTATAGTGGGGTGGTATAAGATAAAGGTGGAACTATGTGCTTCGAGGTGAGGGGGAGGGACCTACTTGGCCGCATAGGGCGTCTAGAGACTAAAAGCGGGGTTGTGGAGACGCCCCTCCTGCTTCCGGTTGTGAACCCAGCCGTTCAGCTCATACCCCCGGGGGAGCTACGGAGGGATTTCGGCTGTCGGGCTGTCATCACCAACGCCTACCTCGTGTGGAGGAGGTTCGGGGAGGAGGCCGTCGAGAGGGGCGTCCACGGGATTCTGGGCTTCGATGGAGTAGTTATGACGGACTCCGGCGCCTACCAGATACTCCAGTATGGCGGCGTAGACGTGGAGCCGGATGAGATTGTGCGTTATCAGGAGATGATAAACTCGGACATCGCGGTGATACTCGACGTTCCAACTGGCTGGGGTGGGCGTAGACATGCGGTGGAGACCGTTGAGGAGACCCTGAGGAGGGCGAGGATGCTTGAGGAGACGCGGACGAAGGCGGATATACTTTGGGTTGGCCCGGTTCAGGGTGGTAGGCACGTGGACATAGTGGAGTACTCCGCGCGGGAGATGGCTAAGCTCCCCTTCCACATATACGCCCTCGGGAGCCCCACGGAGGTTATGGAGCGCTACCAGTTTCCACTGTTGGTGGATATGGTGATGGCGGCCCGCATGAACTTGCCGCCGAACAAGCCGTTACACCTCTTCGGGGCGGGTCACCCCCTCACCTTCCCCCTAGCGGTTGCCATGGGGTGCGACCTCTTCGACTCCGCCTCCTACGCCATATACGCTAGGGATGGGAGGTACATAACCCCGAATGGAACGACGCGGCTAGAGAGGCTCAGGCAGTTCCCGTGCAGCTGCCCGCTTTGCATCCGCCACGAGCCGGCTGAGGTTCGTGAATGGTCTCAACGGGAGAGGGAGGCGTTTCTGGCTAGGCACAACCTTCACGTCTGCCTCTCCGAGATTCGGAGGATAAAGCAGGCGATCGTAGACGGGAGGCTGTGGGAGTACTTGGAGGCGAGGGCGTACGCCCACCCATCGCTGGTTCAGGCGCTCCATAGATTGGGTAGGTACCGGGCAGCCCTAGAGAGGGGAACCCCAATATCAAAGAGGAGCGCCCTCTTCTTCGGCTCCCACCTAGAACTAGCCAGACCGGAAGTAGTGAGACACGGCGCTAGGCTACTCAGCAGATACAGGCCTCCAAAAGAGGCCAAAGTTCTATTTCTAGCCGCTCAAACCCCGTCTAGACCGACCCACCGCTCCAAGGAGTATCGTCGGCTGATGGGCGAACTCTCCGAAAAGCTGGGGGAAGAAGCGAGGTGCGTGCACTTCTGCACGTACGTAGCCCCCCTCGGGGTGGTTCCAATAGAGCTGTGCGGGGTTTACCCCGCTTCTCAACACGAGGCGGCCGAGCCGGACTATGAGGTGGCCCGCCACGTTGCTAAGCAGGTCTACGGTTACATACGGGTTATGGGGTATAAGGCGGTTTTCCTGCTCCGTGGGTTCAACCCCCTAGACGTTCTTGTCGCTGATGCCTGCCGCCGAGCATCCGGGGAGTTAGGTCTACCGGTAAAGGAGGTGTGCACGGAGAACCCGTGGGGCGTGAACGCCGCAGAGTTGGTGGAGAAGCTGGCTGGCCTCCTGCAGCGTCTACGTTAGCGGGTAGAGCGATGGAAATGCTCAAAAGCCCCCTCGCCTATAATCTTTAAGGTTTATGCTTGGGCATGGTTGGTGCTGTTGGTATTGAAGGTGCGGTTTCTCGGCTCCACGGGGGAGGTCGGGAGGTCGGCATTTCTCCTGAAGACGGCTAAGGCGCGTCTGGTGCTTGATTACGGGGTTATGTTGGACAGCGAGCCGGGCTTCCCGATGCACGTGCCCCCGAGGGATGTAGACGCCGTGGTGCTGAGCCACGCACACTTAGACCACAGCGGGGCCATACCCATATTCCACGTCACAACGAGCGTCCCCGTCTACGGAAACAGCCTAACCTTCGAACTCACCGAACTCCTCATCTCCGACTTCATACACCTATCCTCCTACTACCTCCCCTTCGAGTTCATAGACCTCCAGTCCATGATGGATGCGTGCATCCACGTGGACTATAAGAAACCCTTTAAGGTGAAGGATGCGAAGATCACCCTCCTAAATGCGGGGCACATCCCCGGCTCATCCCAAATCCTAGTGGAGGCTGGGGGGAAGAGGCTACTATACACGGGTGACATAAACCCCGTGGAAACGAGGCTTCTCCACGGTGCGGATGTGGATTATGGGGAGTTGGACGCAGTCATCATTGAGAGCACCTACGCCGACCAAGACCACCCGGAGAGGAAGAAGCTAGAGAGGATGTTCGTGAACGCCGTGAGGGAGGTGGTGGAGGGCGGGGGGGTCGTCCTCGTCCCAGCCTTCTCCGTGGGCAGGGCGCAGGAGATACTGCTCGTCCTGAGAGCCCACAAATTCGAGTACGACATCATAGTGGACGGCATGGCGCGGAAGGTCAACCAGATACTATTGAGGCATGGAGAATACCTCAGAGACCCGGGCCTGTTCAGGGACGCCGTGCACAGCGCCAAGTGGGTTAACAGCAGGAAGGATAGGAGGAGGGCTCCTAAGGAGCCCTGCGTCATCGTCTCCCCAGCTGGGATGCTGAAGGGCGGCCCAGCCGCATACTACATCCAGCGTATAGCCAAGGACGAGAGGAACGCCGTCTTCCTCGTGAGCTACCAGATTCCCGGAACTCCGGGGCGGGAGCTGCTGGAGACGGGGAGGTGCGTGGTAGACGGTAAGGTGCAGAAGGTGAAGGCGCGCGTGGAGCACTTTGACTTCTCCTCCCACGCTGGGGCTAGCGACCTCCATAGGTTGATTAAGGGGTTGGAGGGGGACGCCCGCATCTTCGTGGTCCACGGGGCTGAGGGGAACTGCGCAAGGCTGGCTAAATGGGTGAGGGAGGAAGTCGGGCTGAAGGCCGTAGCTCCGAAGGCCGGGAGCACCCACAGGATCTAAGGGAGGGTTCGCAGGCTGAGGGTCTACGTGCTCCCAATAGGGGACGTAGATAGGGATTTATTGGAGGGGATATGCGGGGGCATCCGCCAAGCCTACCCACACCTAGAATGCGCCATAACCGGGGAGGGCATGGAGGTCCCGAGGGAAGCGTACAACCCCGCGAGGAACCAATACAACTCCACCACCATACTACATAAGATGAGGCGACTCAAAGACCTCGGGGGCCACTTAATCCTCGGGGTGACCAACGTAGACCTCTACGTACCCCAGCTAAACTTCGTCTTTGGGGAGGCGGAATGCCCGGGCAGGGTTGCCGTGATATCGCTTTACCGGCTTAGGCCGGAGTTTTACGGGGCTAAGCCCGATAGGCGTCTCCTCCTAGAGAGGGCTGTGAAGGAGGCTGTCCACGAGGTCGGGCATAACCTCGGCCTAACCCACTGTATAAACCCCGCATGCGTCATGCACTTCTCCAACAACATCTGGATGACGGATGCGAAAGGCTCCAAGCCGTGCATTGCATGCAGAATGAAACTGAAGTTAATGATGAGGCGGCGTGGGCACTAATTTGTTTTGGGGCCTACGTGAAAAGCCTGCTGAAAGGGCTGAATGAAGCCGTAAAAGTGCAATAACCCCTCCTACCCTAGAACTGGTTGCTTTTCGTCCACTATATACGGCATCCTAGCCCTAAATGCAACGAAGCTACACCTCATCTTCATCAAATACGTAAGAGCCAGCTTCTTGCCGAACTCCGTTAATACAAACACTGGTATGGACACGCCCATCTGCATCAACGCCGTCGGCCCCACCCTCTCCCTCACCAACCTTGAGGCGCTGGCACATACTATATCCGCCATCTTTAGATGTGGTATATCACTCTCTTCGACCAACGTGTTACACGTTGAAAATACTGCGATTTTAACGTCTCTATGAGCCCCCTCTATTCTCCTAATTTCGGGGATATCCCCCGCATTTAATCCTATAACCGTCACAGCAATTCGCTTAAACCCCATGGAAATCGCCTTTTCTACCCCGAGGGGCTGATTTATTAACGCGTTCTCTGGATTAAGGACGCGTCCTCCATTAGATTCTATGTGGTTAATCACCTCGTTTATTGGTGAAGTCCTTATTATGCCATTCAGCCTCGCGCCTATTCCCTGAGTTAGGCTTGGGTTCCATGATATTACCGTCCCCGCTCCATCGCACACGGTCACCGAGCAGTCTAGCAGCCCCTCCTCCATGCAGACCTTTATTATCTCGGAACTCCCAAATGGAACCACCAAAGAGTCGTCAAAGCACCTGTTTGGGCGGCAGAACCCGTGCCTCTGCATTTTGTGTTTCACTATCTCCTCAACTGCCTCCTCATTTATGTGGCGCATTTTGTAGACCGCCTCCACGTAGGGACACCTGCACACAGCGGGCTTAGTCAGCACCTCTACCCTCCCATCGCACACCCTCACCCTAGCGCCCCTACATAGAAACTCGTGCACGCCCATCATGTAGCACCGTTATGAAACATGCTTATAAAAAGGGTGAGAAACCGGCATAAGAAGTCTACGTAGACGCTAACTTTCAGTATTCAAGGCCCTTCTTGGCTGTTGCGCTATCACAGTATGGATGCTTCACGCAGGCCATAACCGTGACGAAGTCAGCCCTGTCTACGAACTCCCTTGGAGGGTGCCTCCCCGTCATTATGACGTTCGTCTCCTCCGGGACTTCGTCTAGGAGCTTAAGCACATCCTCAACCCGCACGAGACCCACGGCGGCCGCTAAGTTAATTTCGTCGAGGATTAGGAGGAAGGGCGGCTTCTCCCTAAGTACCCTTCTCGCGAACTCTAAGCCCTTCCTCGCCAGCTCGTAGTCCTCTCGGCTAGGATTATGCAGGTCTACGAACCCCTCACGCCCAAATTGAAATACCTCAAACAGGGGTGTAAGTCTCTCCTTTATGGCGCGGTATTCGCCTATGTCCCTCCTCCCCTTCATGAATTGTATCATGACCACTCGGTAGCCGTGGCCTACAGCCCTTAACCCCACTCCGAGGGCGGTGGTGGTTTTTCCACCTCCATCACCCATGTAGAGGTGGATTTCGCCCAAGCCTTTCACCCCCCCTTTCAAATTTCTTAGTAGTGCTCGCAGATGGGACATCCACCAGAATACTCCGCCTCAGCCCTCACGTACTCCTCCTCACCCCTGAAGGGGGCTCCTATATACAGAACCTGCTCCGGCTTACTCCCATACCTATAGACGGTTATCCCCTTACACTTCAGCTCATACGCCAACCAGAAGACGCGCTTCACATCGCTTACCGTTGCGTCCGCCCTGAGGTTCACGGTCTTTGACACGGCATTATCCACGTGCTTCTGGAATGCCGCCTGCATGCGCACGTGCCACTCAGGGTCTATGTCTAGGGCTGTGACGAATATACGCTTCACATCCTCGGGAACCCCGCTGATTTCCTGAACCGAGCCGACCTTGGCTATTTCCATCATGAGGTCTCTGCTGTAGAAACCTCTCCGTCTCGCAACCTCCTCAAACACGGGGTTCACTTCTAGGAGTCTAGCCCCCTCAAGCACGTTCCTCACGAAGCATATCGCGAATAGGGGCTCAATCCCGCTGGAGGTTCCGGCGATGATGCTTATCGTCCCCGTGGGTGCGATGGTTGTGACCGTGGCGTTTCGCAGGGCGTCGTATTTGCCGCTCCAGATGCTTCCCTCAAAGTTGGGGAAGGAACCCCTCTCCCTCCCGAGTTCCACGCTGGCATCCCTCGCCTCCCCCGTAATGAAACTCATAAGCTTCTCAGCTAGGCTTAGGGCGTCCTTAGAATCGTAGGGAATCTCCATACGCAGGAGCATCTCCGCAAACCCCATAACCCCCAACCCAATCTTCCTATTCGACTTCGTCACACGCTCAATCTCGGGTAGGGGGAACTTATTCACATCAATCACGTTATCCAAGAAGTGCACCGCGACTCTCACCGTTTCACCCAATTTCTCCCAATCCACCTCGTTACCCTTCAGCATCTTCGCCAAATTGATCGAGCCTAGGTTGCAGCTCTCGTAGGGTAGTAGCGGCTGCTCCCCGCAGGGGTTGGTTGCCTCGATCTGCCCAGCCTCCGGGGTTGGGTTATGCCTGTTCACCTCATCTATAAATATGAATCCCGGGTCTCCACTCCTCCAAGCCATGGTCGCCGCCATGTTGAATATGTCCTCAGCGTTCACGGCTCTGGTGGCCTCCCCGGTTCTCGGGTTTATCAGCTCGTACTCCTCTCCCCGCCTCGCCTTCTCCATAAACTCGTCGGTCACAGCCACGGATATGTTGAAGTTTTTGAGGACGCCCTCCACAGCCTTCGCCGTTATGAATTCCACTACATCCGGGTGGTCCACCCGGAGTACGCCCATGTTAGCGCCCCTGCGTTTTCCACCCTGCTTTATAACCTCGGTGGCGACGTCAAAAATCCTCATGAACGAGACGGGCCCCGACGCAGAACCCATGGTCGACCTCACTATGTCACCCCTCGGCCTCAGCCTTGAGAAGGAGAAGCCAGTTCCTCCCCCGGACTTCTGGACGATCGCCATAGCCTTCAGGGCGTCAAATATGCTCTCTATGGAGTCTTCTATTGGCAGGACGAAGCACGCTGAGAGCTGGCCGAGCGGGGTTCCAGCATTCATTAGCGTGGGCGAGTTCGGGAGGAATTCCAAGTTTTTCATGAGGCTTAAGAACCTCTCCTCGGCTAATGCTGGGTCCCTCCCATAGAATTTATCGGCCAGTGCCACCGCCCTAGCCACCCGCCTGAGCATCTGCATGGGCGTCTCGATGATGTTCCCGGATTCATCCCTCAGTAGGTACCGTCTACCTAGAACTTGGATGGCGTTCACCGTGAGCTTTAATTCGTCGCGGACACCCATGAAGCGCTTAGCTTCGCGAATCTGCGCCCTCCACCGCCTATAAAGGATGTACGCCTTAGCCACGGAGTAGAGCCCGTGCTCCACCAAGGTCTCCTCAACGATGTCCTGCACATCCTCAACTCCCGGAATCCCACCAGCGAAGCGCTCCTCAACCTTCCGCGTAACCTCCATGCCGAGCCGCCGGGCGAGTTCGCCGTCCCCTTCGCCCACAGCCTTAATGGCCTTATGGATGGCAGTCACTATCTTATCTGGATTAAAATCTACTATAGTCCCGTCTCTTTTCCTAATTTTTGAAACTTTTAGGCTTCTTTTCATCTCAAGCAAACTTAGACGTGATGATATATAATCCTTTACAGGGGCAGCGTAACGTTAAAAATTCAGTAATACTTTTATAGATGAATGTAACACCCACCTAACGCAGGAGGTGTGCCGTTGGGCGGAAAGTTTAAAGCGCTACTGATGGCGTTCTTCCTATTTTGCGTGGTGGTAGCCGCCTCGCAGCGTTTCTACGTGACCCCAGCACTCGGACAGGACGGCTCAGAAGCCCCCATAGTGGTGTGCACCACGACCGTGTTGGCGAGCATCGTCGAAGACCTCGGGGGAGACTTGGTTACCGTGGAGGTCATCGCATCCCCGGCGGTGTGTCCAGCTCATTACGACGTAAAGCCTAGCGATGTGGAGGCGTTTAGACGCGCAAGCCTCATACTGATGCACGGATTCGAGCCGTGGGTAGAAGAACTGAGGGAGGCGTCGGGGAGTGAAGCCCCCGTAGTGAAGATTCCAGGCCCATGGAACACCCCAGAAGCTCTCAAGTCCAAGTATAGCCTAGTCGCAGACGCATTAAGGGAGAATCTAGGAATCGATGTCTCAGCTAGGCTTGAGAGGTGCCTGGCGAGTATCGACGAAACGGAAAGGTGGCTGAAGGAATACGCGGAGGAGAACGGATTTGTTGGGACGCCTGTGGTGTGCATGTTGTGGCAGAAGGGATTCATAAGCTTCCTCGGGTTCAACGTAGTTGCCACCTACGGGCCGCCGGAGAAAGTTTCGGCGAAGGAGTACGAAGCCGTCATAAAGAATGCAACGGAGTTCAAAGCCGTGCTCGTCATAGATAACATTCAGAGCGGGGTTGAACTCGGGAAGAAGATAGCGTCAGAAATCGGGGCTGTGGAGGTGGCGCAATCGAACTTCCCGGGAATCGCCCTCGGCTTAAACAACATGACCAGCGTAATGAGGTGGAACGTCGAGAAGTTAGCCGAGGCGCTGGAAAGCAGCCGGTCCTTAGGCGAGGTTTCTCGGCTTAAGAGTCAAATAAGTACGTGGAAAACAGCGACAGCAGCGGCCTCGGTAATTTCAGCTGCGGAGTTACTAATCATAGCCGTCCTCGCCACCCGTCTGAGGAGGGGGTGAATGGAATCCCCGAGGGGGACTCCTTCCCTTGGGATGCGAGGAGGCGGCTCACCCTAGAGGATGCGGTGGCCTTCCACGGACACGAGGGCCCATGGCTTATAATTGGATACCGGGCTGGGAGGAGAGCCGTAGACATCCTCAAGCCCAAGACCATAACCGACCTCCACTGCACGGTGAGAACGCCCATGAACGTACCATTTACGTGCGCCGTTGATGGAATTCAGGTGGCAACGGGGTGCACGCTTGGAAAGCTGAACATTAAACTTGAGAAGGCTGAAAGTCCGGAGGACATAGAGTATATTTTCGTTTGCAGGGGGCAAGGGAGAACGCTCAGGCTTAAGCTTAAACCGGATGTATGGAGCAAGATAGAGGAGATCTTCTCCAACGCGGGAATCACCAAAGCTAGCAGGTGGTGCGAGGGGCAAGAATTTTGCAGGTTGTTCGAGGAATCCCTAAAGGAAACGTAGTGGAACTCCTCGGGGTCTACGTTAGATACTCCGGCTCCGATAGACCGGCGATTCTCGACGTAAATCTAGAGGTGCCGCCGAAGAGGCTGGTACTAATAACCGGGCCAAACGGAGCTGGCAAAACAACGCTCGTAGAAACCTGCCTAGGACTGCTCAAACCCATGAGGGGGAGGGTGTTCCTCCTAGGGGCCGATACCAGTAGACGGGAGGTGGTCCAAGCGAGGAGGATGTGCAGCTACGTCCCTCAGGATTTCATGAAGCCGCCTTATGAATCTTATCTAGCCGAACACGTCATCTTACTCGGGTTCTCCGCCTATAAAGCCCCATTTGAACCGGTAAATAGGAAGGAGAGGGAGAGGGTTTTATGGGCTACTAAATTGCTCGGCATCGAAGAACTCCTCAGTAAGCCCATGGGAACCCTGAGCGGGGGGCAGCAACAGAAGGTTTTAATAGCCAGGGCCCTCGCGAGAAGACCGATGGTGGCGTTCTTTGACGAGCCCTTCGCAAGCCTAGACAGGGAAAGTAGGACCCTAGTGGCTGAAACCCTCAGGAAGTACGTAGACAGCCAAGGGGCCACCGTATTTGTGGTCAGCCACGACATAAGCCCAATAGTGGGCCACGCAGACATCACCGTGAAACTCTCTGATGGAAGAATAACACGCGTTGAGGGGTGCTGATGCTCAACATATTCAGCATGGCAATACTAGCCGCCATACTCGCCGGATGCCTATGCGGGGCCATAGGATTCCACGTCGACCACTTCAAGGTCACCACGCTAAGCTTCAGCATCTCGCACGCGGCCCTAGCTGGGGCCTCAATAGGCATCGTGCTGAGCCTAGACTCCACCTACTCAGCCATGGCGGCTGCAACCTCATCCGCCCTACTCTTAGGATTGATTTTTTCGCGCGTGGAGCGGGGGAGGGAACTCGTTAGCATGGCGGTTTTCTCAACCTCATCTGCCATAGCCCTCCTCGCCATCTACATGTCCACCGCACGGGTTCTCGCCACCACCTCGGTGGCAACCGTGCTGTGGGGGAGCCTACTAGCCGTCACACCGCAGAAGCTAATAATCCTCCTAACGGTAACCATCCTATTCCTACTATACATATCCGCCTTCAGGATGCACATCGACGCCATACTCTACGACAAGAAATTGGCTGAAGCCGAGGGAATCGACGTACAAGCCCACACGCTAACACTCCTACTATTCACCAGCATAGCCATAGCCTCAACCCTAAAGCTAACCGGGGGATTCCTCGTCTTCACCCTACTCTATAATCCGGTGGCATCCGCCTCGCAGCTCGCTAGGGGCGCCAGGCACCAACTGATACTATCCTCCCTACTGGGTTCTGCATCGGCCGTGTCAGGGCTTGCAATAAGCTACTTATTCAATCTGCCGGTGGGAGCCGCGATAACGCTCCTCTCATCACTCACCCTATTAATCTCCTATGGGGTGAGGGCGACTGTTGAGAGAACTAGACTGAGAGAAGCGTCTAAGATCAATTAGGACATCCCGTGGTCCAGAAAAGTTAACCGATCATATCTCCCTAATTTCGCACCCGATTCTGCTCAAAATCCCCTCGGCGTCCTCGGGCTTCACCTTTAATGTGTAAAGCCTCCTCGCCGTCCGGAGCTTCAACTTTACCACATTCCGGCTGCGCTTCACTAGGCAGTACTCAGCCCTCTCAGAAAGCTTTACGAAGCGCTCCACATCGGTCACCTCAGCTGGCAACCCGGACACCACCCCAAAATCGAACAGCTACCTAAATATCCTTTACCCACAAAACAGCCTCAACAGCGAGTTAAACCCGCGGTTAGCGGGGTTCGCCGGATTGTGGTGGGCCCGGCCGGATTTGAACCGGCGACCAACAGGTTATGAGCCTGTCGCTCTAACCAGACTGAGCTACGGGCCCCTCAAGATTCTTGAACGAAGCTGCGATTTAAGAGTTTTTCCCCGTTGCGGCCGGGTTGCAACCCCATTTAAAGTTTAAATTTAATCTCTCACTCATATGTACTGCGGTGCCGCCGTAGCTCAGTCGGTAGAGCAGCGGGCTGTTAACCCGTTGGTCGGAGGTTCGAGTCCTCCCGGCGGCGCCACGCCAGATGCGATTTCCTACCACCACCTTCTATCATCTCTCTACGGCGCCATATAGTGAGCTGTTCGGCGCCAACGTCGATCTTCTGTTAGGCGTTTCCTGGGTTAGAAACTCTTAGCTACTCGCCGAACAGCTCACTGTATGGTTTAAATTCGCTTATCGTGCCTAGGATTTCGACTATTTTGAAGGTTGGTGGTGTGGTGGTGTAGCTGATTTCTATTATGATGGACTGGGTTCCGTTTGGGATCTTCTGCATGTCGTATGGGCTTCCGTCTAGGATGTGCTGGTTTATCATCTGGCATAGGTGCGTCGTATCCCTCGCCGTCCACCCCCAGACGGCTAGCATGGTTATCCAGTTTAGGTCTCTGTAGACGGAGACCACGCCAACCCCCTCGTCTCCTTCGGGGTCATATCCCCCGTACGCGTTATGACTCCAGCATGTTAGGGCGTACACGCCCGTCCAGCAGTGGATGAGTGGGGGTGGGGAGATGGCGAATGCTGGCACGAAGTCATTTATGTACTCCGTGGCTAGGTTGACGTACGGACCCCCCACGGTGGTGATGTTGGATCCAGCTATCGGGAGTTCCGTGACGGGCTCGATCGGCATGAAGGACGCCCTTTCCCCGACGGCCTCGCCCTCCGCGGTCACGTAGTAGTCGCTGCGTGAGTAGCCAACCCCGTACCTCATAAACGCGTAGGGGGAGTTGGGGCTGTGTATGTAGTCCATCATGTCGAAAAGGCTTCTGTTCGTCGGTATCCCCGCGCGTGACATGGCGTTCACCAACACTACAGCCCCAATCGAGTCGACAACTTTGGACTCAACCCCCACCAAAATCCAGTTCCAAGCCGTCATGTGGATGTCGCTGCGTCCGGTTCTGTGGGCGCTTTTAAATGCGTGTGGTATGCTAGGCCAGGGGTTAAATGTCATGTTGAGCAGAAACAGGACCTCCGGCTCCAGTATATTCCCGAATCTTGCCCCCATATCCGCGTCGTTGGCGTACATGAAGTCTGTTACTCCGTAGACGGTGACGTGCCTGAAGTGTTGCCGTAGGTCTGACGTGTAGTTCATGACGTACCTCCACTGCGCCTTTATGAACGGCACCTCCGGCTCGGAGCTGGAGTCAACCAAGTCCATTCCGCTTGGCAGGCTTTCATACCAGTAATCCGTGGCGCACACAGCCTTCTCCGTGGTGTTAGGCCAGAAAGCGGCGAAGCCCACGAAGTCCCTATCCCTGTCTATGATTTGGGCAACATCGTAGTACCCAACCTGGCCGCTTCCTAGGAATCTCGGTCTTTCCGCATCTTCCGGAAATCCCCCAACAACACCTCCATAAGTGTGCCAGCTGGCGTTATAGCACGTGGGCACGTCGCTGTAGAAGTGTACGTAGCTTCTAAAGTCTGGCCAAGGACCTAGTTGCCACTTGCTCTGCCTAGCAAATGTAACCTCCACACCCCTATTTCCTAACTCTTCCACCGGAACCCTCAGCGTTAGATCATCGAGGATTAACACCATCTTGTAGACCTTCACGAAGACGATCGTCGTCTCAAGGTCCATGACTGGGTATTCTATGCCGGGGAGTGGTGTATCGTAGATGTGCGTCCTTAATATGGACACTGTGCGTCTAGGCCCGTCGTATACGGTGTCTATGGGCTCGCTGACGGCGGCCCCGCTGGTCTTCCTCCCGCCGTATGGAGCTACGTCGTAGCCGGCGCTGTTATTAATCCATTCCCCGCCGTACTCCCTCAAATCGCTGTATAACGCGAACGCCCATACCCTCCTAGGTCCATAGGTGTAAGACCTATAGCTGACCTCCAGCCACCAACCCTCGCTGTACTCGATCGGGTCAGCCCGGTCATTGGCGAATGGGTCCCTCTTCCCCCCGGCGCCTCCATACTGGATTCCTATCAGCGTTTCATCGTCTATTATTTCGCCCCACTTCGAGAAGCCCACGTCAACGCTCTTTCTTAGCCAAGGGTACATGGTGTAGCCGTCATACTCCATGATGCCGTATACCGTTTTGTAGTGCTCGGGTGATGCGGTTGCCGCCGGCGTCTTCGCGGAGATTAGCGTAAAGAGTGCGATTACGAGGAGCATTAACGCCAGTGCCTGTCTAGCTCTTACTTTCATGTCCATCCCTTCTTAGGTTGGTCTTTTTCCTCTGCTGGCTGCCATCACGGGAGTGAAATGTCATTAAGGATTTCACTCCTTTCTAAGGGCGACTACGGGATCGAGCTTTGATGCACGCCATGCTGGGTAGACCCCCGCGAAAGCGCTTAGTAGGACGCAGAAGCACCACACGAAAATGAACAGTTGGGGGGAGAAGGCCGGGTTTATGAACGGAGCGGGAGCCCCTGCTCTGGCGATTCTCAACCCTCTCCACCCTCGCCACCGCCACACAACAATTGAAAGTGCATACGCAACCAGCACGCCAGCCCCGTTCCCTATGGCTCCCCCAATCATGCCGATGACGAGCGCGTCGTTCAGGAAGAGCACTAATACCATCCAGTTGCTGAATCCGAGGGCCTTAAGCACGCCTATCTCCCTCGTTCTTTCCATGACGGACGTGTATAGGCCTGTGAAGATTCCCACCGCTGCGACGATTAAGGAGACGGTGGCTATGCTGCTCGTGAAGATTTGAAAGCCGCTCATGATGTTCCTCACGATTTCGATGATGGATTTTGCTGAGTACAGCTCCATCTGCTCTCCGTAGATGTTGGTGATTTCCTCTACAACCACGTCTACTGCCCTTTCATCATCCGCCACTATGTACACGCCGTCGTAGGCACCCCCCCGCTCAAAGAACGAGTTCGCCGCCGCCAACGAAATCAATACCGTTCGGTCGATGGGGAGTAACCGGGAGGTGGCGCCCATGTACGAGAGGATGCCCCTAACCCGAAAAGACCTGCTTACTACCTCCGTCCCCGAAGGGCTATACAACCTATACTCAATGGTTACTGCCTGCCCGCACTCTGCGAAGGTGGGCTCCCCCTTCGGGTGGGCTATTAAATCTCCCAGGACTACGCCGTTAGAATCGTATGGGGGTACGAGGCTTCCCTCCGCCAGCTCTATGGTTGGGAAAACTAGGTTCAGCTTCGTTTGGTCTATGCCGATGATGATGGCGTCCTGCGAGCGCCCGCCAGATTTTATCACGGCATTCGTGTATATGTAGGGGATGACGGCCTCAACTCCCCGGATTTGGCGGATGGACGAGCAAACCTGCTCGGTTAGCCTAAAGCTTTCAGACGCGGGGAGGGCGATGATGGTGTTGGCGCCGAGGAGGCCGAATTGGCTTTCCATGTAATTGCTCATGCCCTCTGAAAGTCCATTAAGTCCGGTGACGAGCGCCGCACCTATAACAACCATGGCGATTGTTAAGGTCGTCCGCACCTTCCGCTCTTTAAGGGATTCAAACGATAGGATGAGAAGGTCTATAATGTTCATCGACATGCACCCCTGTTGCACCGGGTGAATGGCGCTTCAGTGCTAGAAGTTTCTCTATCTCCCCTTTACCCCGCGTTCTACGGCGGCGTAGGTATAGGGCGGATGCGGCGGTTGCCACGCAGATGAGGGCTGTTAGGTAGACCCAACCCTTCCTGATTAGCCATAACTGGAATCTCTGGGATGGCTTCGGCTGGGTTTTCTCCTCCACGTGCGTTACTTGAATTTGAACCGTGCGTGTAATTGAATGGAAGATCTTCCTGTCGTCTTGATAAACCACCTGAATTACCACTGGGTAGACGCCCTCGTCTACATCAGACCTAACGATGGCGGACACGAAGAATGGAACCGGGGCGTTTGGGTCTACCTGGCCAATATAGGCGATGCTCTCTCCCGTTAGAACCAGCGTGTCAGATGGCACAATCGAGACGTTTGTATACATGGCGGCCACGTTCCCTCGATTCAGTATGTTAGCCGATATGGTAACTGGAGATCCTGCGGCTACCGGATTCGGGTCTACCTCCACATCGTAGATGACCATGTCAATCCAGCCGTAGACGATGAAGTTGATTGTGTGGATTTCCGAAGGCTGTAGGCCCGGCGTTCCGAAGGTTAACTCCAACGTTGCTGAGCATGTAAACCCGATCGCGCTTTCTGGTGCGTATATCACCACATCAAACTCAACAGATTCACCCTCGTCCAAATAGGTGAATTTCCAATGGTTATCCCCAAGGAGCACGAGAGGCGTTAATGAGAGGTCGAGGGTCGCCCTCAGCTCCCGTATGTCTAGGTCGATGCTTGTCAACCTGATGGTTATGGTGTTGTTAACTCCAGCCGTTAGGGTGTGATCGGAAACTTCGACCTTAATGTGCGCTGGGGCGGCGTAGACGGGGGGAACCGTGAAGGAAGGCGAGAGGGTAGATAACGCAAAAATCAATACAACAAGAAGCAGGATTTCCCTCCATATTAACCGTTTTCTCTCAGGGAGTCCGGTTAGGTGCTTCACCGCTCATCCCACGCCCTGCCCCGCTTCTCACCGTGAATCTGTCCATCTCGGAGGAATATTATCCTTTCCGTGGAGTTCGCCACCATCGGGTCATGCGTTACAATAACAAACGTAGTTCCAAGCTCTCTGTTCATCTTCCTCATCAAATTAATAACCTCCATCCCAGTCTTCGAATCTACGTTCCCGGTGGGCTCGTCGGCTAGGACGACCGCCGGCTCGTTAATGAGCGCCCGGGCGATGGCCACCCTCTGCCGCTCCCCCCCGCTCAGTTCATTCGGCTTTCGGTAGATCTTGTCCCCAAGTCCGACCCGCTCCAGTAGGTCGTACGCCCTCTTTAGGCGCTCGCGCCTCGGCACACCCCTAACTATTAATGGAAGCTCCACATTCCTCAAAACGGTCGTTCTCTGTATGAGATTAAAGAACTGAAATACGAAGCCGATTTTTCGGTTCCTGAACATAGCCAGTTGGTCGTCGCTCAGCGTGGATATGTCTATCCCGTCTACAATTACCTTTCCACTTGTAGGTCTGTCTAGGGCTCCTATTAGGTTGAGGAGTGTGGATTTTCCACTTCCGGATGGACCCATGATGGAGATGAACTCCCCCCTCTCAACCTGTAGGTTAACGCCCTTAAGCGCTGGGACGCTGACCATCCCCATCCGATAGACCTTCGTCAGGTTGATCGTCTCAATTATGAAATCACCGTCCGTCTGAGTCACGTTTGCTCGCCCTCTTTTGTTTAAAATTCGCCTTCATATAAACCTCGCTTTTCATACGAATCTTACTCGGCGTTCACTTCGTCAGAAACTTAAGATATAAAGAGGTGAAACTTTTAGTATTCGACGACTCTTGGTAATTTCTTAGCCTGTTCAACCCAGCTAGTAACCATCTCTAAAGTTGGCAACCTGCGCACAAGCTTCTTTTTCTCATTCACCTCAACGAGCTTCGCATACAACTTCTCAGGGTCTCGCCTCGAAAGTTCTACCACTGTGTCAACCCCTGCCTCCTCAAGCAAATCGGAATACTCCCCTGAAATCCCCTCTATTCGAATTAAATCTGCAAGGTTTACCCATCTTAGGATAAGCCTGAGCGGTATGCCCGTCTTTTCGGCGAGTTCCCTCCGTCCCTCCGGCGTCCGTCCGGCCTTGAGTAAATCCTCTGTGGTCTTAATTCCCAGTGCGGCGAGCTTCTCGGCGTAAGATGGTCCGATTCCCTCTATTTCTTTTATAGGCACACTCATATAATCCACTCTCAACGTTTGCTATTGGTTCGTGAAATAAAAATTTTGTGGTTGGTTTATCACAACATTCATCATCATGATATAAGTTTACTCCAGATGGGCCGTCAATTATTTTATACGGGGGGTGATTGGTGTTTCTAGTTTGGGTGTAGGGCGTGCCTGGGCCTCGTCAGCCTCGGTATCCCCACATGTCTAGGGAGTTTTCAGCGGTTCTCTCCCTCCTCGGCATTTCAGCCATTTGGGGTTTAACGTTTCCCATGGTTAAGGCGGCTCTCTCGGACGTAACCCCCTGCGCCTTCCTCTCCATGCGCTTCCTCACCGCCCTAATTGTATCGTTCATGCTCTTCAGGAAAGATTTACTATCCGCCTCTATGAGTTCGGTGAAGCACGGTGTTCTGGCAGGCGTGTCCTTAGCGGTGGCCTACATCCTGCAGACGGTAGGACTGAAGTACACCACCGCCTCTAAGTCCGGGTTCATCACGGGCCTATACGTGGCGTTTACACCACCGCTCTCCAAGATTCTCTTAAAGTCGGGAATTTCCCGACTATCCCTCCTTGCGGTGTTCTTGGCGTTCGCAGGGCTTTCCATGCTCTCCGAGGTGGACCCGACGACGCTTACGATGAACTACGGGGATTTCCTCACCCTACTCTGCGCCATCGCGTACGCCGTAAACGTGGTCTCGGTGGGGAAGTACTCCAAAACCAGCCGCCCAACAATCCTATCCACCGTGCAGATTGCCGTGGTCTTCGCGGCTAGCACTCTGGCATGGCTGTTCATGGAGCCCATACGCCTACCCACATCCGCATCAGCTTGGTTTGCTGTGCTCTTCACCGCCGTGTTCGCCACATCGCTGGCGCTGTTAGCTCAGAATTACGCCCAGAGGTACGTAGACCCAACTAGAACGGCGCTCATATTCATCGCGGAACCCATCTTTGCCGCCCTCTTCTCATACCTATTCCTTGGAGAAACCCTCACAACAAACGGGCTCCTAGGCGCCGCTTTAATCACATTCGGCATCCTCATCTCCACAATCTCAAGAGATTGACGTGGAATCGTAGACGGTGGCTAAATTTAATGCGGGGTGAACGTAGTGTTATAGCGGTATACCCGTCTACATCTCAGTTAGGGGTGGAAATCTGGTGGAACCGCGTTTAGAGAAAATTAGGAATGCCGTGGTTTCCATGTTTAAAGTTAACTTAGGGCTTAAGGATGGGGAGAGGATTCTCGTGGCAACCGACGTTCCAGACCGGAGGTGGTGGGATGTATGGTCTATGGAGCATCTCCTAGATGTGCTTAGGAGGGCGCTGCTCGCCCGGGCGGTTAGGGACATAGCGGCTGAGGCGTTCCCAAAGTGCGATGTGAAGTTCTATGCGTACCCCTGCACGGGTAGCCACGGGGCCGAGCCGAAGCCTGAGGTGGCTAAGGCGCTACGCTCGGCAGATGTGGTGGTGGCGATCACAACCTACTCCCTCAGCCACACCAAGGCCAGGGAGGAGGCGACCAACGCTGGGGTTCGGCTCGCCAGCATGCCCGGGTTCACGGAGGACATGTTCTACCCCGGGGGTCCAATGTCGGCTGACTACCACGCCATAAGCCGGGAATCTAAGCGGCTCGCGGATTTACTCACGAAAGCGAGGGAGGCGTACGTCATATCTCCAGCTGGAACGGAGATGCGGTTCAGCTTGGAGGGGAGAAGCGGCATGGTGGACGACGGCCTCCTAGACAAGCCCGGGGCCTGGGGGAACCTGCCAGCCGGAGAGGCGTTTATAGCCCCTAGGGAGGGAACCGCGGAGGGGAAGATTGTAGTAGAGAAGGGTTGGTACCCGGAACTTGAGGAGGACATGACTCTGATCTTTGATGGAGGGGAGGTAATAGAGGTAGACGGGGGTGGGGATGTGGGAAACTGGCTCAGAAAAACTCTTAGGCCCGGGGTTCGGAGGGAACCCTTCACCTCTAGGAGGAACCTCGCCGAGCTGGGCCTCGGAACGAACCCAAACGCCAAAAACCCACTGAACATTCTAGAGTCCGAGAAGATTCGGGGCACGGTGCACCTAGCCGTGGGGGACAACGCCCACATAGGCGGGAGAGTCTCCACAGATTTGCACATAGACTTCGTGATACCACGCCCAACCCTACGCCTAGACGGGATGGCGGTCATTCAGGATGGAAAGATAGTAATTGAACCCTAGGGCTCCACCTCCATACCCAACTTCTCACGGGCGTACCTCCGAACCCCCTCCCACCCCTCCTCCGCCTTCACCCTCACAACCTCAAATGCATCCCTACAGGAGAGGCGAACCGGCTCCACCCCAGTGGCTTCGCGAATCAAGTACCGGGCTGCCCTCAACACCTCGCCGTTCAGCTTGGCGTCCGCCTCATCCGCTATGTGAACTATGAGCGCCTCTATGGTCCTCGGGGATATCGGCCCGTGCTCAGCGTGGTGGGCCGCCACTGCGTGTATCACGTCTAGGGGGAAGCCCCGGCTGTACAGTTCGGCTACCATAAGGGAAACGTGGTCTATACGCTCCCCAAGCGGGGAGCGCCCGTAAGTTCCATCCTCCCTCTCCTCATACCCCGGGGCCTTCATGAGGTCGTGGAGTATGCAACCCGCTATAACAACGTCCCTCCGCACCCTCCCCTGATAGAGCCCCTCCACCAAGTCGCACAGCAGTAGGCCGAGGCGGATCGTTGCCTCCGTGTGCTGAAGTAAACCCCCCTCATAGGCGTGATGCTTAGATAAGCCCCCGGGACTCCAATCGAGGGGTACATCCTCACCTGTAAGGGTAACCCTAAGATCAGAGAGGAAATCCCGCACCTTCTCCCTAAGCTCCTCATCCTCAATCATGTCTACGTAGACCATCAACCTCTCCACACCGGAATTCAACCCAACCCCCATCTATCAAACGCCATCCAACAAGAAAAAGTGTAGGGTTCATTGTTCCTTAAGTTCATGAATAAATATTAAGATGAAAATGAAGTACTGAACTATACTTCTTAAGATTCTCATGGTAAAATATAAAAATGTTTATAAAAAGCTTTATAGTCATATAAGGATGAAGATGGATGACCGGAAGCGATTCAGAGGTTGAAGTTAAACCAGTAATAAAAAATGGGAAGGTCATCAGGTTAGAAGTGAATGGACTCGAATGGCCACTTAAAAAAAGCATACCCGTTGAGGAGCTCTTACAAGTTATGGAGAGCATAAAAATCCTCGGCGAATACGTAGATTTTCGTGAGATGGGGACGATTAGGCCGGCTTTAGAGAGTTGGAGTGAGGAGGAACTCTTCAGATTCCTAGACGAAAGGAACGAAACCCAGAAAGCATTCCTTAAACTGCTAGTTGAAGAAAAGGAGATACTTAAAGAAGACGCTATCAGAAAAATGAAAACCATATTAAACCGCCCAGATTTCCGCGGCTGGGACCTCGGTGGAGCTCTAGCTGGCATGGGAATTCGAGTAAGAAAGCTAAGAAAGGAACCTCTATACTACATAAAGCATATTAGAGTTGGCGGAAGCGCCACATGCCGCTACGAAATAAACCCGAAATATAAAGAAGCTATCAGAAAATGGATGCAAAAGCAGGAAACAGCGTGACATTTTGGTGCGGGGGGTGGGATTTGAACCCACGCAGGCCTACGCCACAGCGGCCTCAGCGCTGCTCCTTTGACCAGGCTCGGAAACCCCCGCCCTCCCCCATGCATGTAATTTCTCTAGGTCAGGTTTAAATCTCTTATCCCGTCTACCACCTTACCGGAGAACAGCGTTGGATGTTGCGGAGCACCCCGCATTTTGGGTTTTTGAGGAACACGCTGAGGAATACGACGATTGGTATAGGCGTACGCCGGGACGCCTAATCTTCGAGATGGAGGCTAAGGCTTTAGCTGAGTTGATTCCGAGCGGGATTGGCGTAGAGGTGGGGGTTGGGACTGGGGTTTTTGCGGCTAGGCTCGGCGTCCCGTTTGGCGTGGACCCAGCGCTGAGGCCCCTGAAGATTGCAGTGGGTAGGGGCGTAGACGCCATTAGGGCTGTTGCTGAGGCACTACCAATCAGGGATGAAAGCTTGGACTATGTTTTGCTCACCGTTACGATTTGCTATCTCGACAGGCCTGCTGAGGCTCTGCGTGAGATTCACCGTGTTCTCAGGCATGGAGGCTCGATAGTCCTCGGCTTCGTCCCAAGGGACAGCCCGTGGGGTAAGGTCTACGTGCAACGTAAAAGGGCAGGTAGACGCTTCTACAAGGAAGCCTACTTCTACACACTAGACGAAGTCAAACAGCTTCTCAAAAAAGCAGGATTCAAAACAGAAGAAATCCTAGGAACACTAGCCCAAAAACCCAACCAAGTCCAAAAAATAGAAGAACCCACACACGAAATCACCCAAAAAGGATTTTTATGCATCAAAGCAGTAAAAACATGACCAGCTTAGTTTTCATGTCCTGCAGCGTCAAAGCTTTATTTCTATTGATCCCCCCGGAGGAGGATTCAAGATTCATGCTCGTATATGAGCTTTCCCCACTTTTTACGGATGAGGGGGAGGCGTTAAGGGCTTCCTCCATGCTGAATCGGTATAAGCGGCTGCTCACACGAATTCTACTGAAGAACATCCACAAGGGGTACAATATACTAGGCTACGTGGTGGAGTGTCGGCGTCATGGATTAGAAGCCTCCGCTGAGGAAATATATACCCTCTTCAAGGAGCTGGAGAGGGCCGGCATCGTTAGGAAGGGGACGGTATTAAAGGAATAAATAACGTGCCAAGTTACTATCTTAATGGGGGGATGATGTGAGGCGACGACGCGGAGCCATGACGCAGTTGACCTGCACTGACCCCAAGTTCCACCCCATGGGGTAGACATCCTGATGGTCCGGGTTCTTCCAGCGGACGAGGTTGGAATTTCCGAGGCAGCCCGGATAGTTAGGAGTGGGGGTTTGGTGGTTTACCCCACGGACACGGTCTACGGGCTTGGCTGTGACCCCCTAAACCCTAACGCCGTGAGGCGGATCTTTCGCGTGAAGGGGCGTGGGGCGAAGCCTCTACCCATACTGGCGGCTGAAGTGGAGGACGCTGGCAGAATAGCGCACTTAACCCCGAAGGCATTAAGGCTGGCGGCTAGGTTCTGGCCTGGGCCTCTAACTTTGGTTCTCGCCAAAAAGCCCCTACTTCCATCCATAGTGACCTGTGGCCTAAACACCGTTGGGGTTCGAGTTCCGGGTTATCAACCCACGCTTCGGTTAATTCGGGAGTCCGGGGGGCTCTTGGTTGGGACGAGCGCGAACAAGAGTGGGGCTGAGCCTCCGAGAACGGCGGGGGACGCCATCAGGCAGATCGGCGGGGAGGTGGACCTCGTGCTTGATGGAGGGCCAACCCCCGGGGGTCTACCATCCACGGTCGTAGACCTAACCGGAGATGAGCCGCGCCTGTTGCGTAGGGGTCCGGTAAAACTTGAGGAGATTCTGGACGCGCTCGGAACCCCATAAACTTAAACGCCCCCACCGAGAATTTAGTGGTGAAATGCCTCGGGATTTCAATCTATTAGCAACCACCACGAGGGGAAGCGAGGCGGATGCCTGCGTGGAGCTTAAGTACATTCTAGTGGAACTTGGAGACGAGGAGGCAGTCGCGGAGGAAACTAGCATAAAGGGCGTGATCACCGCGAAGACCTCCATGAACCCCTTCGAGGCGATTCGGAAGCTCAGGGAGTTCCTCCGAGAGAAGCCGTGGGAGTTTCGCTACCTCATCAGGGTGATACCGATAGAGCGTGTCGTTAGGACGGACTTAGGGGAGATTGAGAGAGCGGCGGCGGAGCTGGCGCACAAAATCGGAGAGAACGAGAGCTTCCGCGTGACGTTGGAGAAGAGATTCACGGAGCTCCACACGATGGACATAATTAGGAGCGCCGCCGCTAGGATAGACCGTAAGGTAGACCTAGAAAACCCAGATAAGATACTCCTAGTGGAGGTTGTGGGCGGCTTCACGGGCCTCTCCGTCATCGAACCCCAAGACATACTCAACGTATCTAAGGAGAAACCCGGATAGGGGTTCACTCACGCGTAATTAATAGGGCTACGTGCTCTATGACTAGGTCTACGAGGGCCTCCCTCCACCCCTCCGCTTTCGTCCTACCCCTAAGTTGCGTTTCTAGCTCTTCATCCGTGATTCCGAACATACTCCTCACGGCCTCAACCTTTCCTCTCGTTAACTTCAGTACGCGGTCATCCCTCTCGCCGCCGATCACCTTTGAGGCTTGACCTATGGATTTTTCAGCGTCTTCCCTCGATTTTGTGATCGTGATGAGGGCTACTCTCGTTGTGGTTGGTTTTACGCCTATGGCTTGGATTGCCTTGGTGATCTGTCTCCTCCCGGATGCGAAGACCAGAATTTCCATGCCTAGGTCTCTGGTGATGTTTACTCCGTCCTTCATCGCTTTCACGGCGTTTAAAGCCGCGAAGTATAGGTGGGGCCAGCCGGCCACTCGGTCGGCGTCCAACGCCTGCACCGCCTCCGCCTCCACGTTACCCCTCAATTTACGCATGAACCCGTCTACATCCCCCACCTTCACATCCTTGAAGCCCGCTGCAGCCACCCAAACCCCAAGCTCCTTTATGGCTTCTATCATCAGCCCCGCCCGCTTTCAATTTAGCACTTAACGTTCAATAGCCTTTAAATCCTAGGGATGGGAATCTGTGTCTGGCATGGATGGAGGTCGAGAATCTCAAATGAGGTTCCTCCATACAAGTTGGAGTGACATACAACGGCTCTGCGAAGTGGTGGCTAGGAAGATAGCCGCATCCGGCTACAAGCCGGACTTGGTGGTTGCCATAAGCCGAGGGGGCTTCGCCCCAGCGAGAATCCTATGCGACCTCCTTAACGTGGATTCCTTAGCCAGCGTATCCATCAAATACTATGAGGAGATTGGAACGAGGAGGGAAAAGCCGGAGGTGGAATACCCGCTAAATGCAGATGTAGACGGAAAACGCGTCCTCATCGTAGACGACGTGGCGGATACAGGCCACTCCCTGCTGACCGCGAAGGAGCATGTGTTGGCGCTTGGAGCAAAGGACGTGAAGGTTGCAACCCTCCATTACAAGCCATGGTCCGCCTTCAAGCCCGACTACTACGGGGAAACCACGGAGGCGTGGATTGTCTACGTCTGGGAGGTGCGGGAGACCATCAAGGACTTAGCCAAGAAATTTCGGAACGAAGGCTTAAATGAAGGTGAAATCGTAGAACGCCTAACTTCAATTGGATTTGACGAGGAAATCGTGAGAAAAACCTTAAGGGGGGAAATTTAGGGTCTACGGAACGAGAAGGAATCTGTCCCTCGGGAACAGGACAGCCTCCCGTATGTTTTGGACCCCCGTAATCACCATCATGAAGCGGGACAGCCCCAAGCCCCAGCCGGCGTGAGGGGGCATCCCGTAGTCAAAGGCCTTCAGGTGGGGCTCAAATGACTTCAGGTTTAAGCCCTGATCTTTCAGCCGTTTTATAAGGAGCTCCTTATCGTGAACTCTGGTCCCTCCGGATGCCAACTCCACCCACTCGTACATGAAGTCGAATGCCTCGCACACCTCTGGTTTGTCGTCCTTTGGTTTGATGTAGAACGGCTTGGATGCCGTTGGCCACTCGGTGATGAAGTAGAAGCCCGGGTGGAGCTCCCCAAGCGTTCTCAGCGCTTGGGTTGGTATGTCCTCACCCCACTCCAGTTTTATGCCCCTCTCAGCCAACTCCTCCAACACTTGGTCGTACGTGAAGCGGGGGAACGGCGTTCTCGGGATGTCCAACCGACGATTCAGGGTTTTCAGCTCCTTCTCGCATTTGTTCTTCACCGCCTTAAACACGTGTACAGTCATGCCCTCTAAGTGCTTCATAACGTCATCAGCGGTGGCGAACGCCTCCTCAATGTCCACGGAGATGAACTCGCTTAGGTGCCTCCGGGTGTGGGATGGCTCCGCGCGGAAGTAGGTGGCTATCTCGTAGACCTTCTCGAAGCTTATGGTCAACTCCTCCTTGTAGAGCTGTGGACTCTGCGCCAGGAATGCCTGCCGGTCGAAGTACTGAACCGGGAAGAGGGTTGCGCCTCCCTCAGCAGCCGCCGTGATAATCTTCGGCGTGAACACCTCCAAGAATCCATTCATGGAGAAATATTCCCTCATCGCCGATAAAACCACGTGCTGAATTCTGAATACCGCCTGACTTTCCGGTCTCCGTAGGTCTAGAACCCGGGCGGAAAGCCGGACACTCAGCTCAGCGGGAATTCTACCCGTAACGTCAAGCGGGAGTGGGTGTTTGGCGACGTTGAGAACCCGCAGCTCTTTGGGTATCACCTCCACCCCGCCAGACGCTATCTCTGAGCGCCTAACAACCCCCCTAACACCAATGCAGTATTGCCTTTTCAGGGACTCAGCCCTCTCTAGGACCTCCCTATCCACCGAGCCCTTCGGGATGGTTACTTGAATTAATCCCTCCTTGTCTTGGACGACGATGAAGATTAGGCCTCCAAGGTCCCTTATGTCTCGAACCCAGCCGAATATGGTGACTTCCTCCCCGTCCATGTTCCCGGTTATTTCTGTGGAGTAGTGCGTTCTACGCCAACTTCCTAGTGGGTCTAGCTTCAAGACAGCGCCCACCCGCTGAACTCCACTCTAAGCACCAACCCTCTAATCTTAAAGGCCAACTTCTTTAAAATCTCTATATCTATGGGGGGTTTCCTCCCACCCTTCAATATCACCCTAGTTTCCGTGGTCCCGTCTGGGAGCCATATCTTATTTATTGTGAC
>CAZKUI010000002.1:0-41075 GCA_964555905.1 uncultured Candidatus Bathyarchaeia archaeon
GTTCGCCGCTAGGTGGGCCGCCCTACGCATAAACTTCGAGGCTTACGGGAAGGACATCGCAGACTCCGTGAGGACGAACGACCGCATATGCTTGGAGGTCCTCGGATACCACCCGCCATACCACGTCAGGTACGAGATGTTCCTAGACAAATCCGGGAGGAAAATCTCCAAGTCCCGGGGGAACGTGCTCACCCCGCAGCTCTGGCTGAGGTACGGCCCCCCACAGACGTTACTACTGCTCATGCTGAAGAGGTTCGTGGGGACGAGGCGGCTTGACATCATGGACGTGCCCCGCTACGTAGACGAGTTGGACGCCCTAGAGGACGTCTACTTCGGGAGGAGGCGAGTCGGAGACGAGATGGAAGCCGCGAAACTCAGGGGCTTATATGAGTATGTGTGGAACTTGAACCCCCCAAGAGAGCCGGGCATTCACGTCCCCTACAACCTCCTCACGTACCTCATTAAGGCCGCCCCGAAAGGCAGGGAGTTCGAGTTCGTCATAGAGAAGCTCAGGGCATACGGCTACCTAAAGGGCGAGGAGGTTCCCGAGCGCCTAAAGGAGAGAATCCAGTACGCCATGAACTGGGTGAGGGACTTCGCTGAGATAAGCGAAGCGAAAGTAGAACTAAACCAGAAGGAGAAGGAAGCCATAAAAGAGCTAATCCAATTCCTGAAGGAGGAGAGAACGGCGGATGAGATTCAAACAGCCATATTCCAAATCGCCAGAAAGCACGAAATAAAACCGGGAAGCTTCTTCAGGAAACTATACCAGATACTGCTCGGAATGCCGCACGGGCCGAGGCTCGGCCCATACATGGTGGCCATGGGCCTGGAGAACGTAGCCCACGCCCTAAGCAGGGCCGTATCGCGGGGCTAAGAAACCCTTTTTAAAAACCACAACAACCATCAACTGGGGGCCCGTGGTCTAGCTTGGATTAGGACGCTGGCCTGCGGAGCCGGAGGTCGTGGGTTCAAATCCCACCGGGCCCGCCAAACAACAACCAAAGTTAAGCAAAGCAGAGCCGTTTCCAAAAGATGGAGTCTTAAGACGCCTGATAGCCTCCTTCAAAGCAATCTCAGCGGTCTTTGGACGTTACAACTTCGTCTCATGTGAACGTTAACGTAAGCCGTGTCTCTCGGCGACCTCCTCTAGTATAATCCGCTTCACATCCACAGCCTCCTTTAACTTGGGCGAACTCGTCGAAATATAATACTCGGTATAGCTTCCCCTCACCTTAGGCTTCATCATCACCGCCTCCTTACCCATAATCTCTTAATCTCACTATGGATGAGTTTTGGTGGTGTAGTAGGTTTCTCCGTGGAAGTGTTTTGTTGTTGCTAGGCCAGATTTGAGGAGCTTTTGGAGGATTTTTTGTGCTTCCTCTTCGGTTATGCCTAGCGCCTTTGACACGTCTGAGGGGCGGCAGGGTCTACGTCTTATTAGCTTCACCGCTTCCTCCTCTAGGGCTTTCGGCGGCTTTTTAACCCATTTTCGCATTCTCTCTTGGTAGACGGATATTACCTCAGCGTCTACGGCGTCCGTGAATCTCGCTGCTATTTCGTTTATCTCTTCCGGGGTTAGGGGTTCCACGTAGGCTTCGGATGGAGGTCTGGTTGGGGTGTTCACTTGAATTTCATCCGGCATTATGCTTTCGGCTAGGCGAATTAAGCCCTCCACAGCCTCCGTGGTTGAATTAAGCTGCCTTCCATCCTTGGAGTGGAGGAACATTATTTGGAGGGCGAGTGCGCCTTTCATCTCTTCTCTTAGCTTCTTTATCCCGTCTGTTATGGATTTCAGGGTTATTCCCTTGGATGGTCTATTTATCTCCTTGAAGAGCGCCTCGGTGGGGGCGTCCAACTTTGCGACTACTAGGTCGGCGTCTACGAGGTTCATTCTCACGTCCTCCACGCTTAGCAGGGACGAGTTGGTTAGGACCGCCACTGGAACGCCAACAGCTAATTTCTTAGCTTCCATTATCATCTCGCCAAGCTTGGGGTTTAGGGTTGGCTCTCCCATGCCGGAAAACGTTATGTAATCTAAACCCTTAGGACCCAGCCGCTCCAATGCCTTCCTTAGGTCCTCAACCACCATGCCAACCGTGACACCCACAACCCTCCAATTTTTAATGGAGACCTTGCGGGCTGTCCGCCCCAGCTGGCAGTATATGCAGTCGAAGGTGCAGGTCTTTGGGGGTGGCAGGGGGTCTACGCCGAGGGAGCGACCCAAACGCCAAGAGGGGACCGGACCGTAGACGGTGGGTGCACGCCCAATCTCGGCCATAATCGGTTCACAGCCTAACTGACTTAGGCTTGCCTAAAAAGTTTCCCCGGTTAACCCTCAGCGTACTGAGCGCTACAGCCACTCACGCGGTTCGAAATGAAACTCGCAGTGTTCCGCTCCAGCTCCGGCGCACTTACACTCCATAACTTTAACCTCTATACCTAACGCCTCGGTTAGCGCCCCCTCTAAGATGCCCCTCAGGAACACGCATACAGGCTCCTTCGACCTACGATACCTAGCCTCGGCCGAATCCTCCACGGTAATCCTTCCGGAATATGACTTAGCATCGAACTCGGTGAGGGTGAACCTCCCCCATCCGGTCGCCTGCAGAATTCCTAAAAACAGCCTAATTAATTCTTCACCGCTTAATCCGGTGATATCAGCGACTCTTCTAATAATGGTTTCCCCGGGTTTCCTCGCCGCGAGGAAAATGCTAGCTGTGGCCCTAAGGAGCTTTTTAATTCCCTCCTCAAGCTCTGCGAGACCCCTAATAGGGAGTATGATAGCTGGTTCCCCAAGCGACGTGATGGGGAAGCTAATGGAGTCTACGAGGTACTTCCTAGGGGTGATGGCGACCCACGCATCCTCAACCACGGGAAGTTCTCTTATACGCTTCGCCAACTCCTCAACATCGATCTTGCTGGTCGCCATCTCAAATATGAACCGGGTAAGCGTCCTACTACCTCTCTTAGGCATGTGGGGCTTGGCGCGCGTTGTAATTATGGCGATTATATTTACGCCGTTTTCAGCCGCAACTCTGCACACCTCAGCCCAGACCCCGGGAACATTCCTATCCTTTACGACTATCATGCATAAATCCTCGCCAGTTTCACTGACGAGCATCGGTATGAGCTCTTTTCGGATGCATCCTCCATTCATGATGTATCATGTTAACTTTTTTGCGGAACGCATTTAAAAAATTGACCTTGCCTGTGAAGTGCGTTCCTATTTATCATGGTTGAGGGTGCCTCGGAGCCATCCGTAGGTGATTTCGTAGACCGCCTCGTATTTGCCATGGAAGCTGTGGTTTGCATCGTCCATAATCGCTATGCACGCGGGTCCGGAGGCTAGGCGTAGGGCGTCCCACTGCGTCCTCCGGATGAAGTCGTACTGCTCCCTCCCCGCCTGCACCGCTAGTAGGGGCTTCCTGAGTTTGGAGAGCGCCCTTGACTGCGGCTCCCTGCGAACTAGCTCCTCAGCTAGCTCTCTAAATCCGATTCTCCACTCAGCCCTCACAACACGGGAGAAAGACTCCAGCAACCTGACCACCACGTTTACATCCCTTGGGAACAAGTAGAGACCCGCTATGAGCGCCAGCACCTTCACGTGGGAGTCCCCCACAGCTCCCTGAATGGCTACCCTACCACCCATGGAGTGGCCGACCACCACCGAGTCTAATCCGAACTCCTCCCACAGGAATTTGGTGGCGGCTTGGAGGTGTCTGCCCATTAGGTAATCGTCTAGGGAGTCTACCACTAGGGGTGGGGAGGAGCCGAACCCCGGAAGGTCGAACGCAAGGACGGGGTGGTACGCCGAAAGTTTTGAGGCGAGGAACTGCATTAGGGGGTAGCGTCTTCCCATCTGGGTGGAGCCGTGGCATAGGATAACGCCGTAATCCGGGTCTACGCTTCTTAGTGGCTCGTGCACTTCTCCCGTTAGCGTGAGTTCACCGCTGTGCAGCTCCACCCGCATCTTTGGTGGTGGCACCTACCCGTCTACGCCTCCCTCAACGCCCTAATCAGCTCCCTGCAGAAGTGTGGCAGGTCTGGGGGAACCCTAGAGGTGATGATGTTGCCGTCTCGAACCACGGGTTCGTCTACGTAGCTGGCTCCGGCGTTTACTACGTCGTCCCGAATCTTCTTAACGCACGTGACTGTTCTGCCGTGGAGGACCCCGGCTGATATGAGGAGCTGTGGGCCGTGGCAGATGGCGGCTATTGGCTTCCCAAGCTCGTGCATGCGCCTGACGAATTTCACTACGTCCTCGTGTATTCTGAGGTTTTCTGGGGCCTTGCCGCCGGGAATCACCAATCCATGGAATTCGTCGGCCGTTACTTCCCTGATGGACGCGTCTGGTTCTGCGCTATACCCGTACTTACCGCACGCCACCTTCTTATCCACGCCTACTACGACGACCTCGGCTCCCTCCTCCAACAACCGATAATATGGATAGAAGAACTCCAAGTCTTCAAAGCCGTCTGCCAGTAGGATGGCAACCCTCTTACCCGAGAGGCTCAACGCGGACACCCGGATGTATTCTTACGCCAACCCGGTATATAAGACGTGAAGGCATGCAAGGTGCGGAAACTTATTTATCTAGTGGCGATTCCATCATTAATGGATGCCCCGGTAGCTCAGCTGGTTAGAGCGGCGGCCTCGTAAGCCGTAGGTCGCGGGTTCAAATCCCGCCCGGGGCTCCAACAAGCTTTTTGTTGTGTTTTTGGTTTAGCTTTGGAGTTTCTGGGGAAAGAATTGTGGAAATATTTAAATAGGGTATGGTGTGGTTCAGAGTTCAGAAGGGAGGGGGCGTTCCTTGGAGGATTGGGAGGAGGAGTGGGAGGAAGAGTGGGAGGAGGAGTGGGAAGAGGAGGAGTGGTAGCCCCCAGCTCTCCCACGCCCTAACCCACGTATTTTATGCGGAGTTTAACCGCCATGAGAGTGGCAGTTTTAGACGTAGACAGGTGCAAGCCAAAACGATGCGACAAGGCGTGCCAACGCTTCTGCCCCATGGTCAAGACGGGAGTAGAAGCCATCCGCTTCGACGACACAACACCAACCATAGTGGAGGCGCTGTGCAGCGGATGCGGGATATGCGTGAAAAAGTGCCCATTCCACGCCATATCAATCGTGAACGTGCCCGACATCCTCGAAGGCGAGTGCAGCCACCAGTACGGGCCGAACTCCTTCCGCCTATTTAGGCTCCCAACCCCGGCGAGGGGCGTAATCCTCGGATTACTGGGCCAAAACGGAACGGGGAAGACGACGGCCCTGAAGATACTCGCGGGGGAGGTCAAGCCAAACCTCGGAATGCCCGAGGAACCCCCGGACTGGCCCGAAATCGTGAGGCGTTACAGGGGCTCCACCCTCCAAGGATACTTCGAGGCGCTGATGAAGGGCGAACTCAAGGTGGTGCACAAACCCCAGTACGTAGACAAGATACCGAAGGTAGTCTCGGGGAAGGTCGGAGAAATCCTAAGGAGGGTAGACGAGGCTGGAAGGCTGGAGGAGGTCTCCCGGCAACTGAACCTAAAGCCGATATGGGACAGGCAGGTAGACGTCCTAAGCGGGGGTGAACTCCAACTCGTTGCGATAGCCGCAACCGCATGCAGAGACGCAGACGTCTACCTCTTCGACGAGCCCAGTAGCTACTTGGACGTGAAGCAGAGGCTCAGGGCGGCTAGGGTGATCCGGAGCCTGAGAAGCGAGGATAAGATGGTTGTGGTGGTGGAGCACGACCTAGCGGCGCTGGACTACCTCTCCGACCAGATATGCATCTTCTACGGCGTTCCCGGCGTCTACGGGATAGTCTCCCACGTCCACGGCGTGAAGGACGGCATAAACATATACCTGCAGGGTTACATACCCGACGAGAACATCCGATTCAGAAAGGAACCCGTCATCTTCCAAGTGAAGCCGCCGGCCCCAACATGGCAATCGGAGGACATACTCCTAAGTTGGAGCGAGATGACCAAGTCCTACAACGGCTTCACGCTAAGCGTGGAGCCGGGAGTAATTCACAGGGGCGAGGTCGTGGGCGTCATGGGACCAAACGGCATAGGGAAAACGACATTCGTGAAGCTACTAGCGGGTATAGAGGAGCCGGACTCGGGAGAGAAGCCCATCGAGAGGCTGAAGGTGAGCTACAAACCCCAATACATCTCCGCCGAGTACGAGGGAACCGTTGAAACCCTACTCAAGTCCATAGTAGGAGAGAAATTCACCACAAGCTGGTACAAAACCGAGGTCATTAGAGCCCTAAGCCTTGAGGGCCTCCTAGACAGGGACGTGAGCGAACTGAGTGGAGGCGAACTCCAGCTGGTGGCCGTGGCGGCCTGCCTCTCCCAAGACGCCAACCTATACCTGCTGGATGAGCCCAGCGCCTACCTAGACGTGGAGCAGAGGCTGGCGGTTGCCAGAACCATAAGGCGTATGGTGAAGTCGAGGGGTGCAGCCGCCTTCGTTGTGGAGCACGACGTGGTGGCGCAGGACTTCATATCAGACAGCCTCATGGTGTTCCACGGAGAGCCGGGGGTGAGGGGCGTTGCATCCACACCCACAACCCTCCGCGATGGAATGAACAGGTTCCTGAAGGAGATGGGCGTAACCTTCAGGAGGGACGCAGCCACTAGGAGGCCGCGGGTGAATAAGGAGGGCTCCCGCCTAGACAGGTACCAAAAGGAGATAGGTGAATACTACTACGTGGCGGTTGAGGACTGAAGCTGGTAGGGTGTCTACAACCCTGGAACATGCCATTAAGTTTTAAGTTAGTACGCCTAACATCCACTTGGGTCTGTTGAGATGGGTGGTGATAAGGTCACACTCTCCATCATAAAGGCGGATGTTGGGAGCCTAGCGGGACACCACGTCGTCCCCCCGAAGCTCCTAGAAGTCTGCAGGGGGGTTTTAGAGGAGGGAAAGAAAAACGGCGTCATCGCGGACTATTACGTAACGAACTGCGGAGACGACATAGAGCTCATCATGACCCACCACAACGGGGAGAACGACGAGAACGTCCACGGGCTGGCGTGGGAAGCGTTCAAGAAGGCGGCGGACACCGCTAGGGAGCTACACCTCTACGGGGCTGGGCAGGATCTGCTGAAGGAGGCGTTCTCCGGGAACGTGAGGGGCATGGGGCCCGGAGTCGCGGAGATGGAGTTCGTGGAGAGGGAGAGCGAGCCCGTCGTGGTCTTCATGGCGGATAAAACGTCCGCCGGAGGCTGGAACCTCCCCCTCTTCAGGATGTTCGCCGACCCATTCTGCACGGCCGGCTTAATCATAGACCCGTCGATGCACGGCGGGTTCCGCTTCAGAATCCTAGATGTGATCGAGGATAAGAGGGTGGACCTAGACTGCCCGGAGGAGATGTACGACGTGCTGGCGCTCATCGGGGGACCACCACCGCTTCGTCATCGAGAGGGTCTTCAGGAAGAGCGACGGCATGCCGTGTGCGGTAACCAGCACGACGAAGCTGAGCCTCATAGCTGGGAAGTACGTGGGGAAGGACGACCCGGTGGCGGCGGTTCGCATACAGCATGGACTCCCAGCGCTCGGGGAGGTGCTCGAGGCGTTCTCCTTCCCCCACCTAGTCCCCGGGTGGATGAGGGGCTCCCACTACGGCCCCCTCATGCCCGTGAGCCAGAGGGACGCGAAGTGCACAAGGTTCGATGGCCCACCGAGGGTGCTCGCCCTTGGATTCCAGATTCAAGACGGCAACCTAATAGGCCCCGCAGACCTCTTCGACGACCCCGCCTTCGACGAATCCCGTAGGTTGGCTAGCTTCGTCGCCGACTACCTGAGGAGGCATGGGCCATTCGAGCCTCACAGGCTCCCGTCCAGCGAGCTGGAGTACACGACTTTGCCGCTAGTTCTCGAAAAGCTAAAAAATAGATTCAGGTAAAGTTGATGGCGTGAGATGCTTTGGTGAACGAACTTGCCTACGGTTAAAACTCCGCTAATCCTCCTCAATTTCAAAACATTTCAGGAGACTACCGGAAAAAACGCGGTTAGGGTGGCGAAGATAGCGGAGAGGGCGAGCCTCGAGACGGGCGTATGCATAATAGTGGCGCCGCAGTTCGTAGACATCCTAAGAGTCAGCCAAGAAGTTTCCATACCGGTCTTCGCCCAGCACATAGACCCCATAACCCCAGGGCCGTATACGGGTCACATACTGCCTGAGGCGGTGAAGGAGGCGGGGGCGGTTGGGGCGATTATCAACCACTCTGAGAGGGAAATCACCATAACCACCATACACAAGGCGGTGGAGAGGGCTCGGGAGGTCGGTCTCCTATCCCTGATTTGCTGTTCAACCGACCCGATATGCGCCGCATCCGTCTCCCTACACCCAGACATGCTGGCATTAGAGCCGCCTGAACTCATAGGAACCCCCATGTCCGTCTCTAGGGCTAAGCCCCACTCCATAGTTCGGCTGGTTGAGGCCATAAAAAACTCCGACTATAACATAATCCCCCTATGCGGCGCAGGCGTTAGAACCAAAAATGACGTGAAGATCGCGCTCCAACTTGGAGCCAAAGGCGTGATCGTCGGCAGCGCCGTGAAGAGCAAGAATTTATATGGGTTGCTGTTGGATATGGCAGAGGCGGCAGTGGAGATCGAAGATGAAGGTTAGCCCACGGTGCGCGCCGTGCATACTCTACCGTGGGTGCATGGAAGCTAAGCGGGCTGGAGCAAGCCAGCAGGTGCAATTTGAGGTTATGAAGGCTTTACTGGACTTCCTATCGGAGGAGTTCACCCCGGACGCCGTTCCAGCCGTCCTCGGAACGAAGCGGGACCGCATCGTCAAGAAACTCACGGGAAACCCGGATCCATATCGAGAGGCGAAGCTGGAGAGCGACCGGAGGGGGTTGGAGATACTCCCCCTGGCCAGGCGGTTAATAGAGGGCGAGGGCACCCAGGAGGGAAGGTTTAGGAGAGCCTGCCTGTGCAGCATAGTGGGAAACGTGATGGAGTTTGACGTTCTAGGCCACGATTTCGGCTATGAGGGGGTGAAAGCCGCCATCTTAGACGCTGAAAGGAACCTCGCGATAGACGACATCCCCACCCTATACGAAGTGGCTGAGAGCGCTGTGAACGTAATGCTCCTCACAGATAATGCGGGGGAGATAGCCCTTGATATCCCCCTAGTGGAGGAGTTAAAGCGTTTAGGCGCCCGCGTTACCGTCGCCGTGAAGGGCGGCCCAGCCTTAAATGACGCCACCATGGACGACGCCGTCCTAGTGGGCGTAGACAGGGTTGCAGACGAGGTTATAACGACGGGGACGGATACGGTGGGCCTCATTCTCGAGGAGTGCCCCCAAGAGTTTCTGGATGTATACCACTCTGCGGATTTGATCATAGCTAAGGGGATGGGCCACCTAGAAACCCTAACCGAGTATAAGCTTCACGCCCCCCACGCCTTCCTACTCCACACGAAGTGCGAAACCGTTGCGGAGTATCTCGGCGTGGACGTGAAAAAGAACGTCGTGAAGGTGCTTCAATAAGGGAGTGAGTAAACGTCCCTAAATCTTAAATGACGTGGAAGCCATTCTTAACGTGGAGGGCGTAACGGTGAAGGTCATCAGCGCAAAGGAACTATCGGAGAAGTGGGAGTTAAATGAGGACGACATTTTCAGGGAGCTGCTTGAGGTGCTCAGGGAGTTTAAGAGGGGTGAGTGGAAGCCCGGTGAGAGGGGCTACCTAGTGAATGACGAAAGGAAGGAGGTCTACATAATAGACCCCGACGATATATACGTCATAGGAAGCGGCTCCGGGGTTCTCACGTTAAGCAAGCTCTGCGAACATTTCGGGGTGGATAAGGAGTGCATGACTTGGCTCCTCCGGAAGCTCTATAGGCTGCAGAGGATCCGTGAGGATGTGTATAGGCATTACATGAGCGCCACTTAGCTTCTACGCCTCCGTCGCTAATAGAAGAGGCTTCTGAGGCGGCGTTTGAGGCTTTCCTTCGTCACGAATATCTTCTTATCTTTCCCGAAGTACCCGTCTAGGGCTTTGGACGCCAGCGCCTGCTCTATCAACTTCCTAATTTCCTTCTCGCTTAGTATGGACTCCTTGGATAGGTCCTTCAGGTTCACCCATCCCCTTTCCCGGATTATTTTGAGCATTTCTTCCCTGGCCTTCGGCTTGAGCTTCGCCGCCCTCCAAGTCCTCCATCCCACGCCGGAGCCTATTAGTACGGCGGCGACGGCTGCGATGAATATCGGGATTTGGGAGAGGGGTATTGGAATTGGGGATGTGATAGTAACCGCCACCTCCTCCCCTTCCCTTTCTAGACTGATGGACTTAGATGCGGAGAATCCCCACGCGGACGCCTTAACGAGGTAGGAGCCGCTCGGTACGTTCACGAATTGAATGCAGCCGTCGGAGCCCGTGGACCCGGAGAGGATTACCGTCCCGTTGGGCCACGCAAGCTTCACGTCGGCCCAGGCGACTCCCTTACCCGCTTCGTCCACCACGTGGATGGAGACGTCGTAGACGCGGCAGGCGAGGGGGTCTACGGTTAGGTCCCCGGAGGAGAGGTCTACGTCCATGGATGCCACCTCAACCCCGAGCCAGTACGCCTTGAGGGTGTACTTGCCCGCGAGTAGGCGGCTTATGGTAGCCCACCCGGTGGCTGATGTCGCGCTAAGCGGCGCGGCCTCCCTCCCCTTTACGTCGTAGACGCGGAGTGTCACGCCCTCCACCGCTTCTCCATCCCCGTCTACGCACCTCACGCTCAACGTTCTAAGGAGTAACTCCGCGGGAACCGCCATAGATGAACTTAAGGTGAGACGCTTCTCTAGGGCTAGATTCCCATAAGAAATCGCGACGATGTAATCGCCGAAGTACTCAACACCCGTAGCGGAAGCCACCTTCTCCACGAGGGGGAAGCCCACCTTACCGTCCGCGCCCGTGGTTGCGTTCGCCGCCAAGGAGCCATTATGCACGTAGTAGACGCTCACCAGTGCACCCTCCACCGGTTGGTACTCCACCGTTACAGATACATTCAGGAACCAACCCAGAATGGTGGACGCCGTATCGTAGACGCCTATACCCCCCTCAGCGGGCGTGCCGAGGAGCGTGGCGGATGAGCCGTCGTAGCAACCCACACGCCCAGCGATGGCGGAGTTCTCCGCATAAAGTCGGGATTCACCGAAGCACCGCACATCCCCTGACACGGTTGCCCGACGCAAATAAAGCCTAGAAAAGCCGTGTGCATCCGCTAGGTCGGTCACCGTAGAGTCACGTATGACCGCCGTGGAGTGGTCATACGTGTATAACTTGCTTAAGGTTGAGCGTTTAACGTTCAGCAACGAGTCATCAAAGCTGAGCGCCGACCTCTCCACCCGACACTCCACTAGGGTGAGGTTGGAGGATTCGTAACACTCCACCGAGGACAACGGCAGGCTTAGAACCCTGACACCTGAGGTTCCATAGCAACTTACCCTCCACGGGTCCCTAACCGTGACACCCTCCATAGTAAACTCCATAAACGCCTCGATGACGCTGTTATCTTCGTAGAGGTCCCAGCGCTCGAAGCTCCCCGTGGGTAGGCTCGTGAGGGTGAGGTTTGAGGTTCTTATGAAGTGCAACCCCACGGACTTCAATTCCGAGGAGTATATGGACACGGTGGATGTTCCACCCACCTCCACACTCCAACCCCCAACCTCAGAGTCCCTAATAACGAAGCTCGGCTGAACCCACCAAACCGTGTTATTCTTGCGGAGGTCCCAATAAGTCACGGTGCCAGGCCTGAGGTTAGAGATGATCATTTTAGCGTCCCACATGTCGAGGGTTACATCCGGCAGTATGGAGTCCTCTATGGTTAGGTCGCCTCCTCTACAGCTCACCCTGGCGGTGCAACCCTCCACGGTGAGGGTGGCGCCGCTTAGGCACTCAATCATGGCTATGGAGCAGTCCTCCAAGTGTGTCTCCCCACCGTAGCACTTCAGGGAGCCGTCGATGGTGGAGCCACTGATGGTGGCTGTTGTTAACTCGGTTATGTGGACCTCAAACCAGTAACCACTAGTGATGGCGGACTTCTCCACCGTCAGCCCCGCGTAATCCTCAACGACTATGCTGAACTCACGGTTATACGACTGATTTAGCACCAACTCTGCATTTCTGATTATGAGAGCGGCGGTCTCACGCACAATGATGTTCCCAGTTTGCACAAAACGGCAGTTTTCTATGGTCAGGGTGCGGGTTCCTTCAACTACCAAGTCCCCAACGTGAACCACCTCACCCGCACGGAGCGCCGAACTAGAAACCTTAGTTGGAACAGCGGCACCGCCTTCACGCGCCATTACAGGTGTAAAAGCAAGCCCGAGAGACAGCAGGATTAACGACGCGAATATGATAGTGGTGATGAGTTTTAGGCGCTTCATTCCGCGTATATGTAGATGCAACAGGACTTAAACCTTTCTTCACCATTACTTCTTACCACGCGTAAGTTAGGCATTTTTCGCACCTTTTTATGCCCACCAGACAGATTAAAGTGGAAAGCCTGCATAGCACAGCACGGACGTAGAGGGGGAACCAACATCCTAAATTTTTAAACAACAGCTGCCAATTAACTTTAGCAATTCGGGAACGTTGGGACGGAAAATGGACGGGGCTGAACGCGCCTCCATCTGGCTTGCTAAGTTAATTTCGTACATTTTTTCAGCTCCGCTTTTCGCCTTGTATAGCGTCGTCCTAATTGCCCTACAAGGAGGCGACGTATTTCACCCCCTTCACGCATGCACGGCAATCCTCATCTGCTTCGTCTACCTCACCGTTCTCCCCCTACTACCCATAATAGTGGGCAGCATCTTCGGGCGCGTAGACCTATTCGTCTCAGAAAGGGAGAAACGCGCCAGATTCTTTCTATTAGCCCTCCTGAGCTACACCCTCGGAATCCTAACATCCCAGCTACTTGGGTGTAGGGGTCTACTCATCATACACGCCAGCTATTTCATCGTCACCCTAGCCATGATGCTCACAACCCTACGCACAAAGGCAAGCGTCCACGTAGCTGGAGTGATGGGGCCAGCCACCTACACCGTCTACCTACTAGGGCCAAGCAGCATATGGCTATACCTAATTTCCATTCCAGTGGCATGGGCGAGAATCAAGCTGGGGGCACACACGATCACGGAAGTGGCGCTGGGAGGAGGAATAGCAGTAGCCGCCACCATACTCACATGCTACGCCATAAACCACGTGTAAATTACCTTCCAGGAAGAAAATCTTAAAAAGTGCTTGGGTCTTAAGGTGAATTTGCGTGTTGCTAGGAAGTGGAATAAATGGAGAGGGTAGAGTTTCTATATTTGAGTAGGGATGATATATTGGGGCTGGATATCTCCCTAAAGGACGTTATCCGGGCGGTGGAAACCTCTTTTAGGGAGCACGGCGAGAAACAGGTGCAGATGCCGCCGAAGCCGGGGATATTCCCCCGTCCACACGCGTTTATCCATGCGATGCCCGCGTATTTGAGGAGGCCAGACCTAGCTGGCATGAAGTGGGTTAGCGGGTACCCACAGGCGCGTAAGTACGGCCTCCCATATATAATGGGATTACTCGTACTGAATGACGCGGAGACTGGAAAGCCATACTGCATAATGGAGTGCGGCTTGGTCACCGCGATGAGGACTGGCGCTGCATCGGCTGTGGCTGCGAAGTATCTGGCAAGGAGGGATTCAGAGACGGTTGCAATCATCGGGTGTGGAGAGCAGGGTAGGTGGCAGTTAACGGTTCTTAACGAGGTATTGGATATAAGGCGGGTTAAGGTCTACGACGTGCGTATGGAAGCCATGAAAAGCTACGTGGAGGAGATGAGTAGGAAGACAGGCCTTGAGATAACCCCCACCGAAACGGCTAGGGACGCAATAGTGGACGCTGACGTGGTTGTCACAGCGGTCTCTGAGGATGCAAAGCCATTCGTGAGGCCGGAGTGGCTTAGGGAGGGGGTTCTATGCCTACCACTAGAACTTGTAATTGCCTACACGGACGAGGCAATCAACTCCATGGACAAGATCATCGTAGACGACTGGAACCAAACCAAGCTCCACCTACAAACAATGGGAAGAACAATTCCAACACCATACGCGGAGTTAGGAGAGATAGTGGCAGGAAGGAAACCCGGAAGGGAGAGTGACACAGAGAAGATATGGGACTCAAACTATGGACTTGCAACCCACGACGTGATAGTTGGCCACCTAATATACGAAGAAGCGGTCAAAGAGGGAGTTGGAACGCAGCTCACACTCATGTAAATACGCAAGAACCACGTCAGTTACGCTTGTAGCGCGGTCTCCCCACATGGTTTACCTAACAACAATAAATGGCAGTAGCAACGTTTCTATAAACGTTAGTTACTATCCTCTTCGTTGTCTTCGCTGTAGACTCCGTATATACCAACGGAGCGACATTCTATAAGCCATAGCAAAAAATACACCATACACGAAGCCCAGCAACACCAAACTGAGCGCCAAAGACGGAAGATTGTTCACCTGATAAGGAGAGAATAACGCAGGGTCTCTGGTCAATATATAGAGGAGGATGTCCCTAAGGAAGCTGGCGATTGGAAAAAGCAGCATCCAAGATAGAACGATCCTTATTGGGGGATTACGCAACCGTGAAATGAGTGGAACGTGAGAATAGAACACATCCATGATATAGCTGAGGAACATTAATGGAATAAAGGTGGCTAAAATCCATGCCAAAGTGATTCCCTCCAAACTCCCAACAAAGACTGTAAGCATCATGAAGAGAACCATGGGTATTGCACTACAAAGGAGACCAATCCATCTCACATACAAGCCGAGACACCCTCACCCCAACCCTTGCCCACCGAATAATAAAAAGGGAGGGGTTAGAGTAGCGTAGGCAGGTACAGACCTACCAACGTATACCAGAAGACTACAGTGGAGATCAGCAGGAATATGAAGGGTATCCAGCTGGGCCTTATCTTCTCTCCAGCCGGGTGTATCTTGGGTAGGTGGAACCAGTTTAGGTAGAGCAGGACTACGCAGTAAATTGCCATATTCAGCATGTTTGCAATCCCCGATGAAACTACCAGAGCGGCTGGTGGAGCGAGGAAGAACTCGATAGAGGCGATTATAGTGTAGATAGTGAACATGAGGTAGTATATGTCTCTGTAGTGCCACTTTCTGGTGGCTGGTATGTTAGATTGTAGGTTGCTTGCGATGGCTCGGCATACACCGTCATACGCTTCTAGGTAACAGTCTATGAGGAAGAAGAAGGCGAGCAGTAGCATCGCAACCCTTCCCGCGTCACCCCATAGGGCAGCGAACCACTCAGCCTGCACAACGCAGAGCTTCCAACCCGTTGGAGTTAACCCTTGAGGGTGAAGGATGGCAAGTGAGAGCATAGTCGTGAAAACTATGGTCAATGCATTGAGAATCACGCCAAATGCATCGTCAACCCAGATCCATCTCACCCACTTCTTCCACTCCTTCTCCGCCTCAGGTGTCATTTCAAATCCATAGCCAACCTCCGGTATCGGCTCAGGCTTGCCCGTTACGGGGCTCGTGACCCGGCCGATATGCTTGGCCATGCCGGCGCCCTCATCCCTCACCCAGTACGTGTAGAGTAGGTTCCAGAAGCCTCCAGCGCCTGTGTAGGCAATCATGGTTACGAGCTTCCCAGCATCCGCTGGGTCCCAAGTGGGTGGTAGGCCGAGGCGTGGGGTGAAGAGAGCTGTGAGGTATTCGCCTAGGATTGCGTGGACCGCTGGTACTGCGATGACCACGCTCAGCATTCCGAAGAAGGAGGCGATTCCGGATAGGGTGGCAATTACCTCCACCACCCTATAAGCTACCGGTCCTACCATTATCAGTATCCATATTAACCAGACTGCCAACTCAGCCCAGAATATGGTTCTCATCTTCGGTGACCAACCGGTCGGGAATTTCGTGAGTTCGGCTATTGCTGTGGCACCAGCTCCAGCAAGCCCAGCCACCCACGCTGTGGCCACGAGGACGAAGATGAGTATTATCCAAGCGATGAGACGATTAACCCTATGGAAACCCTCATACGTAGACTCACCAGTAGCCACCGTATATCTCGCTATTTCTAGGTTCACCCAGTATTGAAGTGATGCGAAGATGAACAGCCATCCTAGGAAGAAAGTTCCATACTTAGCGACCATGTAAGGCCACCAAATCAATTCTCCACTCCCTTGAGCCATGGCAGCCCATATCATTCCTGGACCGAACACTGCAGCCCAACCGGGGAACTTCGGCAGGTCCTTCTTTTTAAGTGGCTCCTTTAGTCTTCCCCAGAGTAACTCTCCGATGCCGTTTTTCTTTTCTCCCATCTTCCTCCCACGGTGCTAGGGCTAGCATAACTGCGTATATAAATTTTTTGCATATGCAAAAAAAATACCATCCAAGCTCTCTAGAATCTAACACGGTTATGGACGATATTCTTAAAAGTAAGCTCCATTTAAATGAAGATAGATGTGAAGCGCATTGATAAAGATAATTAATCAGAAAGAACTCGTGGAAAATGCTATTTTTGAAGAAGATAAGAGGGCGAGACGGGCATTACTGAGAATATTAGAGATGGCTTTAAATTCTGTGGAGCCTAAGGCAGCGATCAAAGGTCAGATATACCGGGTAGAAAACAAACTCGTCGTTGGAGACCTAACATTTAATCTCGACGAATTTCGGCGTATTTTCGTTGTTGGAGGTGGGAAAGCTGGTGGCGCCATGGCTGAGGCCTTGGAGGAAATGCTTGGGGATAGAATTACCCGGGGGGTTGTTAATGTATTAAGGGGGACGAAGAGCCGCTTTAGGACGAGCAGGATAATCCTGAATGAGGCAAGCCATCCAATTCCCGATGAGGATGGAATGAGGGGCGCCGAGGCCATGATAAAACTTGCAGAGGAGGCCGGAGAGAAAGACCTAGTCATTTGCCTCATCTCCGGTGGAGGTTCAGCCCTAATGCCCCTCCCAGCGGAGGGCATCACCCTAAGGGACCAGCAAATACTAACAGACCTACTCCTCAAAAGCGGCGCTTCCATAAACGAAATTAATGCAGTCAGAAAGCACATTTCGAAACTGAAGGGAGGTCAACTTGCAAAGGCAGCCTACCCAGCCACATTAATCAGTCTCGTCCTTTCAGACGTCGTTGGGGATCCACTAGATTCCATAGCCTCTGGCCCCACGGTTCCAGATACAACCACTTTTAGGGATGCCATTTTAGTTCTGAAGAAATACAACTTATGGGAGAGAACTCCCGAGGCTATCAGAAATTGGCTTGAGGCTGGTTTTAGAGGCGTTGTTCCAGAGACGCCAAAACCCGGAGATGAGGTCTTTAATAGGTCGTACGCCGTCATTGTGGGGAATAATAGGCTTGCAGCCCTCGCGGCTCGTGACAAAGCCGAGAAGATGGGTTTCAACACGCTTTTTTTATCCTCCATGATAGAAGGAGAGGCGAGGCACGTGGGCACGGTCTACGCCGGCATTGTGAGGGAAATTCTGGCATCTGATAATCCGATTCCGAGACCAGCAGTTGTAATAGCCGGAGGAGAAACTACAGTTACCGTAACGGGAAAGGGTAGGGGTGGGCGAAACCAAGAGTTAGTTCTCAGTGCATCCTTGAAGATGGATGGACTTAGAGGGGTCGCCATCGCCTCTATAGGCACAGATGGAATAGATGGCCCCACAGATGCGGCAGGGGCTATTGCTGATGGACAAACGGCTGCACGAGCACGGAATAAAAATTTGGATTTACTGGAGTTTCTAATGGACAACAACTCCTACGCCTTCTTTTCCGAACTTGGCGACCTAATCTTCACAGGGCCCACGGGAACCAACGTTAATGACCTCACGGTGATGGTAGTTGTCTAAAGCCGATTTAACACCATGGATTTCTTCGTAGACGGAAAAGCCAACATAACGTTTTTTGGTGCGGGGGGTGGGATTTGAACCCACGCAGGCCTACGCCACAGGGTCCTAAGCCCTGCCCCTTTGACCAGGCTCGGGTACCCCCGCCTAGCTTTAAGGTTGCGTGATGCCCAACTTAAATTTTTAATCTCGGGTATGCCCCGCGGTATGGTTGGGGGCATTCCTAAATATTATTTGTTTCGCCTTGGAGGGTTAAGTTAGTCCTGCGCATCTTTTGCATATCCTTTTCTTGAATAGGAATCCTTTGACGGTCATGCAGTCTTGGCAGACTAGGAGGCCGCATTCTGGGCACATTTCTGCGTGTTCCTTGTCCGTTATGCGGTTGCATATCGGGCATTGAACGGCGCAGCTCTGGCATATGTAGCGTCCACGTTCCCGGTGTGGGTATTTGGGTTCCTGCATGCAGTACTGGCGGCCGCAGGAGGCGCAGGTCCATGCGTCGTCTAGGCAGACCGTTCTGCCGCAGCCCGCGCAGACGGTTCTGCACTCAGCGCACACGGACCGCCCACAGAGGGGGCAAAGTTCGAGTTGAGTGGGGCATTGATCGCGGCCGCACAGGCCGCAGGGTACTAGGTGCGCCTCGTAGTCCTCCGAACAGAATGTCCCCCCACAGTCCGTGCAGTGAACGGCGTCTCTCGTGCATAGCGCATTCAGGCACGTTTGGCAGAACTGCAACTCCGAGATGGTAGGTATGGGGGCGTGGCAGACATTACATTGCGCCAGCCACCCATCCCCCGTGAAGCCGTTCCAGTGCGCACTGAAGCGCCCGGACCTACCCTCATACGCGACCTCCACCTCTACGTCGTAGACGGGAACCCATACTAAGTCGAGGATGGATATCTCCACCTCGGATTTCCTCGGGCGGACATCATATTCTCTTATTTCCGCCTTCCGTAGCTTTTCTACGACCCTACCCAGCTTTGCTTGGTGTCTACGCTTCCTCCTCCTAATTTTATTCAGCTCCGCCCTTTTTTCGGAAATCTCCGCTTTCACACTCCTTATCTCCTCAGAAAGTAGCTTCTTTTTCTCCCTCAGTTCCTCGATGCGACTTTCAGCGTCTACTAGCTTCCTTTCTTTCTCTAAGAGTTTCACCTGCTGCTCTTTGAGCTTCCCTAAGTTCTTCCTCGTCTTCTCTAATTCCTTCCGAATTTTCTTTAGCGCTTTCTCAGTTTTCTTAAGCGATTTAATTTCTCTCTTGATTTCTTTGATACGCTTTTCCCTAGTTTTTATCCGCGCCTTAATGGGTGGTCTTTCCGCCCTTTTTCTCTTTTTAGCCTGCTCCTTTAGAGATTTAACTTCTAACTCCAATTTCTTTAGTTCTATTTGGAGTTTCTCCATGCGTTTTACCTGTTTCTTAAGCCGCTGTTCCTCGGCGGTTGCTTCGTCCTCGTGCTTCTCAAGTATTCTGATCTTTCTTTTAATCTCCTTAAGTTTCTTCTTTACTTCCATCACTCGCCGTGATGTTATTTTAAGTTCTTTATTTATTGCATCTAGCCTCCTCTTCATGGTGGTGAATCTCGCTTGTGCCTCATCTAGCTCCTCGAGAAGTTGTTTCTCCATTCCTCCAAGCTTTGACTCTATCTCTTCTTCCCCAGCCTTCTCGATATATTCTATTTCTTGCCGTATCTCCTCTTTGAATTCTTCGAGCGAAGTTCCGGGGGTGGAGTATTTCTTGAGAGCTGGGTGGAGGTAGACCTTTCTTTGCGCTCTATTTATGGCGTGGTGGATTAGATTGCTCTTCAGCTTCCTTATTCCACGTGGGCTTCTTACGACCGTTGGAAGCTCCGCCAGCTTTCCCGGCTCGCGGGGCTGAACCAGCAGATTTCGACTGTCTACGCTGTCTACTTTAACCCCATACGCCTCCACGCTGTCCAAGTCTAGGGTTTCAGATTCTAGGGGTATGAGGTTCTCCAACTTCAGAGTGTATTCAGCTTTAGGTCTCTTGCGTTTGACCTCCACCTGCACGACGCTGTGCAAGGCCGGCTGATAGCGGGGACCCCCACTAACGATGGAGAACTCGTAGGATGGGAACGCATCCCTAAGTTCTCGGATGAAGTCGTTCAGGCTTCTATACGTATCTAGGTAGTAGCTGGGGATGGCCTCCGCCACCTCAACCGTACGCTCCGCCTCTAGGGGCGCAGGCCGCGCAGCCTCCTTAGGGGCTAGCAGAGGCCTCACGACGTAACGCTGTAGACGCTCCCTCTGGCGTTCGGTGAGCCTGCGCACCTCCCCCTTGGTGATCGGCCCCCGATGGTAGACCATTAGGTGCCTCGTCCTAAAGACTATGGGTCCCTCCAACTTAACCCCGTGAAGCACGAACGTCCTCGGGGGGAGCGAGGAGATCACCTTAGCTAGGGTCCGCCTATCCAGCGTGGCGCCTTGATCCTCAAATACGGACGTGAGCCCCTCCAAGATTCGCTCCCTATCTCTGGCGGTTTGAAGCTTCCCGATCATCCATATTCCGCAGTTGGATAGCGCCTTATAGTCTACATCCATGGGGTTTTGTGTGGCTAGGATGCAGGAGAGGCCGTACGCCCTTCCCTGCTTCAGCAGTAGCGTTAGGGGTCGTTTAGTGGGTGGGGTGTAGGGGTGGGGCGGTAGGTAACCGTAGATTTCGTCAAAGTAGAAGATGTACCTGACGGTTTGGGCTCCGGGGTTCGTGAGCATCCAACTATACAGCTCCCACAGGAGGAGGGTGAGAAAGAATTGCCTCTCACGCTCCCCAAGATGCGCTATGTAGAATATGGAGACCCTCGGGCGGCCGCCAACCCCGAAGAAGAAGTCCATATCCATGGGAACCCCGGTAACCCAGCTCTCGAAGTATGGAGATGCCAAAATCTTGTTTAGGTCTACGGCTAGGCGTCGGCGTTGCTTAGGCGGCGCGAACTCGTCTACGTCTACAACTCCAAGCTTAGACATCGGGGGCTCCTTAACGCTCTCTATGAGGGTTGGTAAGTCCAAATCCACGCCGCCCCTCCAAGCCTGCTCGATGATGTTAGACAGCAGTATGTGCTCCCCACTCTTCACAGGGTCCGATTCATGCCCCACCATCTCCAGTAGGGCTGACACTACACCCCTAATCTTATCCCTCAGAACCTCCTCGTCTTCATCCCAACTTAGGCCCTGAGGAACCTTAAGTGAGTGAAGAATGGAGACAGGCGTCCCAAAACTGGCTCCGGGTGTGAATATGCATATGTCAGCCGCGTCCTTCAGCATGCGAACACGCTCTTTAGGTATTCCCCACGCCTCCAGACCCCGCTCCCAGGCCTCGGCGACCTTCTCAGCGTACTCCTTCACGGTTAACCCTTGCCGCTCCGCCTCCTCCCGGCTTACCCAAGGCTCGAAGTCCTCAGCTTTAAGGTGTGGGAACGCTAAGAGCAGGTTTGTCAGGTCTCCCTTCGGGTCTACGAGGATCGCCGGAATCCCGTTGAGTATGGCCTCCTCCAAAAGCACTAAACAGGTTCCGGTCTTCCCAGAGCCCGTCATGCCGAGAATCATAGCGTGGGTGTTCAAGTCGCTCGGATTAAGGTAGACCGGTTCATCCCTCAGAACGGTCATGGTAGCCTCATCAACCCGGGCTCCCAAGTAAAAGAGGCCAGCAGAAACCCCCTCAGCGCCGCCCTCACCCATACCTAAAACCAAAATAATAGAAATCAACGGGAACCCTTAATTTTTGCGTCGCTAGGCAAAGTGCAAATCAAACACCTAACCACGAAAGAGAGTAAAACAGCTGATGGTTCAAGTTAGATTTAAGGTTCCATAGAACCCGGTCTTCGGCCTTTTGAGCCGAAGATGCGAAAAGTCCCCGCATTGATGGCTATGTGGTCTTAGGCCCTCAAAATTCTCAAGACCTCACCTTTACAATAGTTTAGGGCTTCTCCAAGTTTTTTAGCATCTATTCCACCAGCTTGCGCAATTTTCGGTGCTCCACCACCCCTTCCTTTAATAATCTCGGCGGCGCCACCGGCCAAGGCCGCCGTGTTTATCCCAACTTTTACAGCTCTCTCCCCAGCCGCACAGACGAGGTAAGGCTTTCCCTCATAGACGGAGCCCAAAACTACAACCGCCCTAGGCTCCCTAGATGTAATATAAGTGGCCATCCTCCTAATCTCCTTCGGACTCAAATCTCTAAACTCCCGAATAACAAGCCTAAATTCCCCGATACTTTCAGCATCTAGGAGCATACGCTCCGCCTTTAATTCCGCCAACTCCCCAAGAATCTTCTCTAACCTCTCCTTTAGCGTTCTCCTCTCCTCAAGAAGCTTCTTAACCCTTCCCTCCACCTCGCTTACGGGAACCTGTAGGAGCCTGCTGATAGAACTCATACTTCTCACGGCGTCCTCAAATCTCCTATATGCTGGAACTCCAGCTGTAAATTCAACCCTCTCAACACCCTTCTGGAGCCTGTAACGCTCAATTATCTTTATAAGACCCACCTCGGAGGTCGACGAAACGTGAGTTCCACAGCATAGCGCCACATCCCAATCATCAACCTCTACAACTCGAACGACACCCGTCGGGGTTACTTCCGTGACACCAAGCTTACTCCCGTATAGCCTCTCAGCTTCCTCCCTCGTTGTAAACCAGGTTTTCACCTTTCTGTTCTCGAGACATATCCTATTTGAGATGCTTTCAGCCTTCTCAAGCTGTTCGGGCGTTATCGGCTTCCCATAATTTATGTCTATTCTGGAAAATTCATCCCCTATGCCCACACCCATGTAGACAAGCCTTTCAACGCCTAAAACATGTCTTAATGCCGAGAATAGTATGTGAGAAGCTGTGTGCTGCCTCATCCTCGCATACCTAACATCCCAGTCTATCTCCCCATGTACCTTCTCCCCCTTCACGACGGAACCGCTAATTAATTTACAGATGTGGACGATTACACCGTCAGCTGATTGTGTATCTATTACATCTAACTCTCCACCCGAACTAGAAAGTCTACCGATATCCCCGGCTTGACCCCCACCCTCAGGAAAGAAACAAGTTTCATCCAAAACAACGTATAGTTTATCCCCCACCTCCACTACCTCAAGAATTTTCGCGTCGAAACTCTTCTTGTATGCATCTTCATAGTATAGGGGGCGTGTATCAGGTAGGCCCCTAACCCTATCAAGGACTTCCTGAGGAATTTCCATCCCTTTTCTTTAACCCCCCTAACCATAGACCCTCCAGTGCTTCTCCACGCCCTCCTTCGTTAAGTCTATGATATATGCCCTGAAAATTCCCCTGTCGTACTCTGAGCCTGGATTTATGCATAGGGTCCTACCTATGTGGATTTCCCCAGCTGACTCGTGTATGTGAGCATGTAGACCTAGTAGAGGTTGATACTTTTCTATAACCTTCCTCACCGCCTTACTTCCAACCGGTATCATAATTGGATGCCCACCGACGAGTATAGGTTTCAGGTTTTCATCGAGCTTTGGAGCCATGTCGATCATCGAATCATATGGCGGGCAGTGAAAGTTACAAACGAGATTCTCGTAGTCGTCGACCATTTTAAACTTCTCTTCCAGTCTCTTCTCCAACTTATCCTCACTTTCTTCCCTTGGGGAATTCCAAGGAGTCGGATTCGTCCACTCACAGCTGATCATAGGGTGGTAATCGTCTAAGTAAACGACTTTATCTAGGGGGTACTCAACCCTATCACTCTCCTTAATTACGTCGTCGATGACGAAGGGGTCGTCGTTTCCCGGGTTCATTATCACCCTCACCTTCGGATCCACCTTCTCCTCTACAAGTTGGATCCACCTTGCAATGCTTTCCTTCATCAATCTATTAAATAACTCATCCCACTTACTTCTATCCTTCGCGAGCGCCATTACCTCTTCGTAGGTAGACCTAAATGGATACATGCCGACGAATCGAACCCTTTCTTCAAATTTCTGTATCTCCTCCTCGGTCCTCAGAACCCACTCTTTTCCAAATATGTGTGGAGTTTTCCAAGTTCCATCACCCATATCACAGATTGGGACGATCTTCTTCCCTGTTAGATCTCCATTCATCAGCAGGATGTCCGCTTTATACTCCTTAGCCGCCGCGAGGAATTTCAGCCAAACTTGTTCACTCCCATGCACATCTCCGGAGTAGACTATGCGCACCAAACTCTCCCCACCTCTACCGCATTTTAAACCTAATAAAAAATCTTAAATACTTTTCCCACACCACACTAAATCTAGGTGGTCTAAATGGGGGAGAAAATCCCGCTATTTGAGAGAAAGGCTACAGGTCTGGTGAGAGAAATCGGCCCCTGGGGCTTATTGACGATTACAATGAGCTACGCTATCGGCGGCGGAATCAACCTACTATCAATAAAGAATGGATACCTATACCCGGGCTCCCACGTCGGGTTGGGCTTCCTCTTCGCCGGAATCCCCGTCATCCTCGTCAGCGTCTGCTACGCAATGCTCGCGATCACGATGCCGAGGAGCGGCGGCGCTTACGTCTTCATTAGCAGAATCCTATCTCCAACGTGGGGATTTCTGGCGAGTTGGATTTCATGGTTCGGAGGGTGGATGCTCGTAGGAATCATCGCCTACTACGACGTCTTCTTCTGGGGTTGGATGTTCTCAACGATCGGCATGGCGTTTCACGCCCCGAACCTCGTTAGCATGGGAGAGTGGATGATGGCGCCGGTAAACTCACTGTGGGTTGGAATTATCCTGGTGATAATCGCCTTTATCATCTGCTCCCTTAGGATGAGCACCATAATACGCATCGTTCAGGCGCTATGGATAATCCCGGTGATCGGAAGCGTCATAATGCTGGGAATATATGGCGCTAACTATGGATTGGCGTCGACATCCCCAGAGGTATTTAAGGCGAAATGGGATGCAGTAATGGGACAAGGCTCGTATGACGAAGTAATGAGCATCGCCCTAGCGAACGGATTCGACCCGAAGAAATGGACCACGTTCAGCATGGATGCAACATGGTCAGTTGCTGCATATGCGGCGATTTGGGCATATGGGTCTCCGGCGACACCACCAACGTCGGTTGCTGGTGAGGTGAAGACGCCGACAAAGACGCAGCTATTCGGTACGGTTGTTGGAACGATACTCATCGCTACTTACTATGTGCTCGTCAGCACCCTATGCTACGGGGCATGTGATCCATTCATCAGGGCATACACCTTCAACTTCTATGAGGGATTCGCGGATCAATACACGATAACGCCGAAGGCGACGCCTTGTCTACCACTATTCGCGGGCGTTCTGAGTGGAAACCTTGGGATAGCTGCTTTCTTAGCTGCATCCGCAGCCGTCTGGCTGTGGAACGACATACCACCATTCTTCCTATACTTAACGAGGTTCGTATTCGCCTGGGCATTTGACAGGAGCTTCCCAGGCGTCTTCGCGGCTGTTCACCCGACGCTGAGGAGCCCGATAAACGCGAACATCCTGATTACAATACTCAGCATCATCGCCGTTGTGTTATGCTGGGGCTGGTGGATCTACGGAATATTCACACTCTTAGATAACGTCGCCTGCCTCGCGTGGATATTCCCCGACATGTTCGTAGCGTTGGCGGCAGCCGTCCTGCCGATCGTCAGGCCGGAGATCTACCGGGAGTCGCCCATCTCGGCCTGGGAGATAGCTGGAGTCCCACTTACTACAATATTCGGTATAGTATCCTTCTTCGGTATAGGCCTCTTCGTCTACCTAGTGACTGGAACGATCGCGCCTGGAGGCACACCAACACCTGATATACTACTGTTCGTTGCGATGCTCACAATCGGTCTCGCAGTCGCTCTGATATGCCAGTTCAGAGCCGTGAAGAAGGGCATCGCCGTCTCTGAGATATTCAGAACGATACCGCCAGCCTAGAATAGCCGGAATTAAGCATAAATTAGCTCCCCTTTTTATCTTATTACTTCTTCAACCTCCTTGTACCACTTTCTTGACGTCCCAATTTTCGCCCTCATCTTCCACTTCATCGTCTTCGGCTCCTTATCGATGTAATCCAGTAGCTCGTTTACACGGTTTTTCACACGTTTAACGATATCCTCCGGAAGCTTATACATCCCTATAAACTCGTCTCTCAGCCTCTTTAGGTTCGTGGTTGCTGTGTACCAGAATCCCCAGTCTTTTGCAAGTAGCTTCGCTATGTACTTCGCGTTTATTGTATCCTTATCGGTTTCTCCGACCGGATGCTCATTAAAGAGGACGATTAGATCTTTCACATCCTTCTCGTTTAACTTTACGATTTGAAGCTTTTCTAATACGATGTCCGCAAGTGGTATTGTTGGATGGTCTACCTCCAGTCTACCTTTGAAGTTTATCGTGTGGCACATATCCAGCTTGTCGTAAAAGACATCCGCGATTCTATTGTTATAATTATCGTGGAATATGTCCCTGTTTTCCGCTATGCGCGCAACTGCCTCATCTAAAACGTAGTTTAAATCTGCGAATAGTTTGCGAACATCCCTCGTATATTTTGTATACGTCATGAAATCCAGGTCTGTGAGCTGCCTATTTAGGATTTCGACGTGGAGTTTTAGGGAGCCCGGCGAGTGGATGCGAACCGCCGCCGCGCCCATTAGCCTTAGGGGTATCCCACGTTCGTCTGCGACGCTTATGATTCTCTTCGCCTCCTCTATGAAGTCCGCCTTTGGACGCCCATACCCGCTCATCGCCAACCCAAACAACAGATTAGCACTGAATGAAAAATAAGAGTTGCGGGCGTCCATGCGTCGACTAATTGGAATTCCACCCAGCTCGTATTGTCCCACCGCTAATGTTAAAAGTACCCACCAATTTGACATAGGATATGTGAACTGTGGAGGGGATGCGATGGACTTACGGATATGGAGACATCCAATTCTCGAATTTAGGCGTGGAAGACCCCTCCGCATATACTTGGAGGGCAAGGAAATAAAAGCCTACGAAGGAGAGACGGTCGCCGCTGCATTATACGCATCAGGCGTAAAGGTTTATTCCAGGAGTGTGAAGCGCGGGAGGCCGAGGGGTTTCTTCTGTGGAATTGGGAAGTGCTCCTCTTGCCTCATGCGTGTAGACGGGATTCCCCATACTAGGATATGCATCACACCCGTTAGGGATGGAATGAAAATAGAATATGAGGAGGGACGCGGGGAACCTCCCACCGGAGAAGACGTGAAGGTAGAGAGGGAGGACCTAAATGCGGATTTATTGGTTGTAGGTGGGGGGCCAGCTGGCCTATCAGCGGCGATCACCGCCTCAAAACTTGGTTTAGAGACGGTAGTTGTGGATGAAAATCCCAGGCCAGGCGGGCAGCTCATAAAGCAGACTCATAAGTTTTTCGGCTCAAAGGAGAACTATGCAGGGATTAGAGGCGTAGAAATAGCGGAAATACTGCTAAGGGAACTTAAGGGTGCAAATGCGAGGTGGATAACGAATGCAAGCGTCATAGGCCGGTATGAGGGAAAGGGCCATGTACTCGCAGCGGTTCAGGGAGGAAGAAAGCTCATAAGGATAGAGGCAAGGGCGGTGGTTGTAGCAACCGGGGCCCAGGAGAACATGCTACTCTTCCCAAACAACGACCTCCCAGGCGTCTACGGCGCTGGAGGAGTTCAAACGCTCATGAACGTTTATGGTGTAAAACCCGGGAACTCGGCGCTTATCGTTGGAGCTGGGAACGTTGGACTCATCGTCGGATACCAGTTGATTCAGGCTGGTGTGGACGTGAAGATGGTTGTGGAGGCGATGCCGAAGATAGGTGGGTACCTCGTCCATGCATCAAAGCTGAGGAGGCTTGGAGTTCCGATACTCACAAGGCACTCGATTAAGGAGGCCATCGGAAAAGAGCATGTTGAAGGTGCAGTAATAACGAAACTGGATGAGAATTGGAACCCGATAGAGGGGACGGAGCAGGAGTTAGAGGTAGACCTGATATGCCTCGCCGTCGGATTAACACCCTCGTCTGAGCTATTATTCCAAGCTGGATGTAGACACGCTTATATACCAGAACTCGGTGGTCAAGTAGCCATTCATAATAGAGACCTAAGGACGACCCTGGAGGGTATGTACGTTGCGGGAGATGCATCGGGAATTGAGGAGGCGAGTACGGCGATGATGGAGGGGAGGATAGCCGGAGCGGATGTCGCGCTCGAACTTGGAGCAAAAGCCGAGGAGGCTGAGAAAATTAAGGAGGAATCCCATAGGCATTTGAGGGCCTTGAGGGAAAGCCCCTTCAGTGTTAGGGTTTTGAAGGGTAAGGAGAAGGTTTGGAAGCTATGGGGTGAGTGCGCATGAGTTATGAGGAGACAGGCGTCCTGACCGAGGATGAGATAAGGAAGATATTGCCGCCGAGAGAAAGACTTGAGAGGGGGCCGGTCGCCATAATTGAGTGCGTGCAACCAATACCGTGCAATCCATGTGTTGAGGCGTGTAAGGCGGGTGCAATCACGAAGAAGTCCCTCGCAGACCCCCCAAAGTTAGACTACGAAAAGTGCACGGGATGCGGGGAGTGCATCGCGATATGCCCCGGGCTGGCGATATTCGTCGTCCACCTAAACTTCAAGGAGGGAAGGTCCCTAGTTATGATACCCTACGAGATGCTCCCGGAGCCAGAGAGGGGAGGCATTTACGAGGCGCTGGATAGGGAGGGAAAACCGATAGGGGAAGCGAGGGTTATAGCTGTGAGGAGGAAGCCGGGAAAGACGCTTATAGTATCCCTCGAGGTGGATAGGGATATAGCTATGAGCGTAAGGAACATTGGGAGGCGTTTAAGGTGAGTGGGGAGAAGAGGAGAATTACAGTCTGCAGATGCGAGGACATAACGCTTGAGGAGATCGAGGATGCAATAAATAAGGGTTTCACAACCCTAGAAGACCTGAAGCACCTGCTGAAATGCGGGATGGGGCCCTGTCAGGGTAGAACGTGCATGAGGCTCATAGCGAGGATACTAGCGCGGAAGACCGGGAGGAGAATGGAGGAGCTTAAGTTTCCCAGGGCTCGACCCCCAATCAGGCCCGTCCCACTTGCGGTGTTTACAGCCGAGAAACGGAGTGAAGGTTAGGTCTCACCCAATCACCATCGTCTCTCGTATCAATCTTTTTTCTTCGAACCTCGTCGGCAGGTATGGCTCCATCAGCCTGTCTACCTCGTCATAGAGTACGTTCCTCGCCATTAATTCCCCAGCTAGCGGCGCCATCATGAATCCATGGCCACTAAATCCGGTTGCCACGTACAGGCCTGCCGGCCAATCTGGATGCCTACCAAGTATGTGGCTATGGTCGGGGGTCATCGTATAATAGCCAGACCAGCTCCTCAGTAGCATCAACCGCCTAACAGTTGGAACTACCTTAGAGACCTCCCTCGCCCAAGTTGTAATCCAGTCCAGCGTATTAGTAAGCGGAACTACACCCTCCACCTTCGGATAATCCACGCTTCCCAGGATTTCGCCCCTAACCATCTGCCCGACGTATATTCCACTTTTCAGACTTATTATGAGGGGGTCCATGAAGTAGCCGATTGGCTCCGTGACGCCTATCTCTTTCCTCTCCGGAACTATAGGGAGCTCAATCCCTGCCGTTCTCAGCAGCTCGTTTGTCCACCCACCAGCCGCCACCAAGACCTTGCCAGCCTCTACGAACCCAGCGTCGCTTTGAACCCCAACCACCCTGCCTCCCTCAACTACGATCTTCTCAGCCTTTGTATACGCGAGAACGCGGACTCCAAGCCTCTCAGCCTCCTTATAATACGCGAGTGATATGGCGTTCGGGTTCATCTTCCCATCTTGGGGCCCATAGAAACCGGCGATCACCCCGTCTACGTTCACATACGGAAATCTCTCCGAGATCTCATCCGGAGTTAGAATTTGACCTGGAACTCCAAGCCTACTCCAGAGTTCACTATTACTTTTTTCATACGCCTTTAGGTGTTCTTCCTCGTATATGAGCCATAGATATCCACCACGCCTGATTTCAGCATCCCACTCCATCTTCGAGGAGAAGTCCATCAGCCTCTTGTTAGCTTCGACCGCAAATTTCGCATTCTCCGGGGCCCAGAAATGAACCCTAAAGTGACCCGCATTCCTGGTGCTTGAACCGTAAGCTACCCTACCCTGTTCCAGTATTATTACGTCTCTCTCCCCGAGGAGCGCCATATTATAAGCGGTTGTAAGCCCTATAATTCCACTCCCAACAATCACGACGCTCGCCTTCAACCTAGGGTCGCCTCCCTTCCCACCTTCAGCCACCAAACCTATATAATTTATTTCCTGCCATCCTCCCATAGACCTCCCCCAGAACCCCACGTATCTCCCAGAGCGTTGCGTAGACATTCGCCGCACCCAAAATTCGCAGATTTTGAGAGCGCCTGATAACTCGGAGACCCCAGAGAGCCTCAAATCTAGCTTCTTTCGCTGTGGGTGTGGTGCTCCGGCCGGGATTTGAACCCGGGTCTCCGGCTCGAAAGGCCGGAATACTTGGCCTGGCTATACTACCGGAGCTTCCTTTATGTCTTAGGTGGGTTTACATAAATAGGTATTGCCTTTACCGAGTTGGTGGGCCGGGCAGGATTTGAACCTGCGACCTTCGCCGCGTCAGGGCGACGTCCTAGCCAACTAGACGACCGGCCCCGCGATTAAAGTTATTGGGTGTGGGTGTATATTAGCTTGGCGGTTTGAGAGCTGGTTTTTTGCTGCATGATTTTGAGGGTGCTGGTTATATTTGGGCTGGTTCTGCGATTATTTCGCAGTGTGGGTCCCCCTTGCCGATGCATTTGACCTCCTTACCCACCATCTTCACGCTTCTTCCCGTGGAGTCCGCTATGTACTGAATTATGCCAGCTATCGCACCACGCCATAGATGGCATACCGGCCTCCCGACGTTCCCCCACTCCTCGGCTATGGATGCGTGTATAATCACCCTGGCGGCGAGCTTCTCCTCGTCGTACTCCACTATCTCGAATTTCCCCCATCCACGGAAAGACGCGATATCTAGGTACGTCCTTAGTATGGCTCCCTCCTCCACTCCGAACATCCTCGCCTGTTCTCTGGCGAAGTGGTATCCCGACTCGAACCCCACCTCGTAGAGGATGGTGGCTGCACCCGCCTCCCCAGTTAATTCCTCTATTGTTTTCTGCATGCGGGCTATGAAGTCTCTGTCTGTTAGTATCATTGGTACGTCGCCGAAGAGAAGTCTCCCCTTTTCGTCTATCCGTAGACGTCGTAAAACATCTTCTAAGCTCAATTTAAGCACCTGTATATAGGTGCTTGAAGCTTGCTGATTAATTTAATTGGTGGGGAAGCCGTGGGAGGTTGAAGGTAAAAATTTTAGATTGGTGGCTATATCGTTTGCTTGGAAGTGGATTTATGCCCGGCCGGCGGCTGGTGATACCGACCCGCTGCCCCCCTCTAGACCGGCTTCTGGAGGGCGGGTTCCCAGCGGGCTCCCTGTCCCTCGTCTACGGGGAGGCTGAAACCGGCAAGACAACGCTGGCCTTGCAGTGCTCGGTGAACTGCGTTAGGATGGGCTTTAAGGCTATATACGTGGATTGTGAGGGGGGTTTCTCGGTGGAGAGGTTGGCGCAGCTCGCCGCCTTTGACTGGGAGGAGGTCTCCCCATCCATAATCCTGATTCAGCCGACATCCTTCCGGCAGCAGGCTCACGTGGTAGACCACCTAGACCAGTACGTAGACGGGAGGGTTGGATTGGTTGTTGTAGACACAATCACCTCCCTTTATAGGGTGGAGCTGGGGGAATCTGAGAGCGCATTCGCCTTAAACCGCGAGCTAAACAGGCAGATAGCCGCTCTGACACGCCTAGCCAAAGACTTTAAGTTGGTGGTGATGATGACCAGCCAAGTTCACGGAGTCCCGACCGAAAGGGGGTATGAGGTGTTGCCCGTGGCAACTAGGGTGCTCAAATTCTGGTCTGATATAGTGCTTAGGCTAGAGGCGGCTGGTAGGGTCCAAGTGAGGAGGGCTGTTCTGGAGAAGCACCCACACCGCCGGGGCAGACTCCTCTGCCACTTCAGGCTGAGCCAAGATGGCATGCGGGGAGTGGAAGATTGGAGTTAAGCACCATACTTTACGAGGTTGCGGACGCCATCTACTACATACTCCCAGCATACGCCGCCAACGCAGCCCCGGTAATATTCGGCGGCGGACGCCCCATAGACTCGGGGAGGACGTTCCGGGATGGCAGGCCCATCTTCGGGCCGAGGAAGACGTACCGTGGCGCTCTGTCGGGCTTGGTGGCCGGCGGGCTTGTGGGTGCCGCCCAAGGTAGACCCATACTGGGTTTACTACTAGCGATTGGCGCCGTTCTAGGCGACCTTTCAGGCTCTTTCATGAAGCGCAGGCTGGGGATGCCCCCGGGCTCGCCCCTCCCTATTATAGACCAGCTCGGCTTCATCGTCGGCGCCTTCCTCTTCTCCCTCCCCGCCGCCCCGCCGACCCTGAGAGAGGCGGTAATAATCGCCGCGTTAACCCCCCCAATCCACGTTATATGCAACTGGTTTGCATACCTACTCAAGCTAAAGAAAGAGCCTTGGTAAACCTACCTTCTAGCCATCCTCAGGTTGATCATCCAAGAGCAGCCTAGATAGGACACTACCAAGAGGAGTATAGCGGTGGCTAACAGGATGAATGCCTGCCTAGGCTTCCTAGAATACTTGGTGCTCTTATAAGCCAAGACCAGACCCGCCGCTCCGATGAGGTAGAGGCCCATGGCGATGACGCTCTCAACGAGGAACTGCTCAAACACGCTATATGGGTGGTAGAATATTATGCGCTGTTGCTCCACCGGAATTAGCGAGACGGGCTTCTCTAGGATGTCGTATACGCCGCCTCCAAATAGGAACACCGCGATAGATATGACGATGGCCGATACGAGGGTCTTAGGCGCCTTCAGCGTTCTCATCCTTTTAAATACCTTCCTCAGGTGGTGGGAGAAGGACGAGAATGCCCTACCCAACTTGGGCATCTAACGCCACCACTTAACCCTAACACCGATTCCCATTTAACCCTAACTCCCAACATTTATTAGAAACGTGGGGCTATAATACTCTAGCATGCCGCAACGAATCATCTGCAAGGAATGCGGTTACGTTTTATATGAGGGGTTGGAGTTGAAGACCCCAGATGAAATACTCCAACTTCATAATGAAAGATGCCCAAAATGCGGGAAAAAACTTTCGTTAACCCCTGTAATGGTGGAAATTAGCCGATACGACATCAAAAACCCGGACAAAAAAGTTAAAAATATGCATGGATTAATACTCAAAGTTTGATGAGCGCCCGTAGGACACAACTATATGAGTTTCATAAGGAGCATGGGAAACTTACAGTATTCTCCGGATTCGAGATGCCCCTCTGGTATAAGGGGATCATACCGGAGCACATGGCCGTCCGAAACTCGGTCGGCATCTTCGACGTAAGCCACATGGGCCGCCTCTTCATCCGCGGGCCCGACGCTGAGGCGTTCATGAACTACGTCACCTCCAATGATGTCTCCCGGTTGGAGCCCATGAAGGCGCATTACACGACCATACTCAATGAGAGGGGTGGAATCGTGGACGATACGGTGTTATACCGCCTCGCGAAGGACTGGTTCCTTCAGGTTCCCAACGCGGCTAACCGGGAGAAGGACTATAACTGGTTCGTCAGCCATGCCAGTGGATTTAACGTCACCATAGAGAATCACTCGGATGAAATCGCCATGCTCGCGGTTCAGGGACCTAAGGCCGTGGATGTAGTCAGCGAGGTCTCGGGGGAGAACCTAAGCCACGTGGGGAGATTCTCCGGTAGGTGGGTGGAGATTAGGGGGGTGAAGGTTCTAGCCACAAGAACTGGATACACGGGCGAGGATGGATTCGAACTCTTCGTCTGGGATTCCCCCGTCGACAGGCCGGAGAACGCCTTCAAGGTGTGGAACGCCATTTTGGAGGCTGGTGGGAAGTTCGGCATAGAACCGTGCGGCCTCGGGGCTAGGGATACCCTCCGGCTTGAGGCGGGCATGTGCCTGTATGGCAACGATATAGATGATGACACCACCCCCCTAGAGGCTGGAATCGGCTTCGTGGTGAAGCTCGGTAAGGGAGAGTTCATCGGTAGGGATGCGCTATTAAGGCAGAAGGAGGAGGGGGTTAAGCGCCTCAGAATAGGCATTAAATTGTTGGAGAGGGGCATTCCGAGGCCTCACCATGAGGTTTGGAGCGATGGGGAGAAGATAGGCGTCGTCACCAGCGGAACCCTCTCCCCCGTACTTAAGTGCGGCATCGCTATGGCCTACGTAGACGCTGAATACGCAAAATACGGCGAGCACGTCTTCATCAACATTAGGGGGAGGAAAGTTGAGGGTGAAATCGTTAAATTCCCCTTCTACGACACTGAAAAATACGGATATAGGAGGAAGGTTAAGTGACCGAGGAATATGAAGTTCCGCAAGGTCTCTACTACACGAAGGAGCATGAATGGGGGCGGGTTGAGGACGGCGTCGTAGTGATGGGCATCACCGACTACGCGCAGAAGGAGCTCCACGAAATCGTCTACGTGGAACTCCCGGAGGTGGGGACGGAGGTTGAGCAGATGGGCGTAGTTGGAACCGTGGAGTCGGTGAAGGCCGTGTCGGAGATTTACTCCCCAGTGTCCGGGAGGGTCGTTGAGGTGAACAAACGCCTCGAGGAAAGCCCTGAAATCCTCAACCAAGACCCGTATGGTGAGGGGTGGATAGCGAAAATCCAACCATCAAACCTAGACGAGGAGCTCAAGAAGCTCATGACGGCGGAGCAGTACACCCAATACCTGAAATCCCTAGAAGAGGGGTAGGGGGAAGCCCTACTCCACGGGGACCACGGCCTCCTCGCCGTAATCCACGATCACCCTCATGTAACCCCTTAACAGGTCGTCCAATTCCGGGTCTCCAGTGTCCACTCTCAGCTTTTTCAAGCCCATTATTTTGCTCTTACTGGCTACCACTATGATGTTGTCCTTCCCCACCATCCTAATTACGCTCGGGCTTATCTGCTGGTTCCCCCTTCCAAATATGAAGCCCTGCCCCCCAATTGGAGTGACTATAATTTTCGCCTTTCTCCCCCTTATCTTGCTTAGAATCTCCGCCTCGTTTACGTCCCTCGCTAGGAGCTCACCGTCGCATATTAGGTCTACTCCAAGGAGCGTTTTCTCAACGCCGAGCTCCTCGGCTATGGGCCTGGTGGTGGTGCCGGGCCCAACTATGTAGATTACCCCGGGCTCCATGTTCTCCACCACGTACTTGGCGATTGCCCTCTTGTTCTCCAGTTCGTCCTCCGCCACGGGGCTGGGAATCTTCATCCCTTGGAGGAGGGTCGGCTCGTAGGGGGTCATCACGTACCCGTATAGCTTCGCCGAGAGCCTCCCAGCCCTGTACGCCTCCTCGTCTACATCCATCACCTCCCCCTCCTTAAGGGGGAGCTCCCCCCAGAGGAATCGGATGGCGATTCTGGCGGCGGCCTTCGGGTTCACGGCGAAGACGGCGCTATGCATCTTCACCCCGGTTGGGACGCCGAGCACCGGGATGTCCATGTCCACCGCGTCCAGCACATCCCGGGCTGTCCCATCGCCACCGCAGAAGACCAAGAGGTCTACGCCCAGCTTCTTCATCTCAGCGGCGGCTCTCCTAGTATCCTCGGGGGTGGTCTCCTCCTTCCTTTCCCCTATGACCACGGGGTTGAAGCCGCATTCCCTAGCCTCGTCCTCCCCCATCAACCCAGCGGCTGCCACCAACCTAATCTTCTCCTTTAGGGGTTGGAGTTCCATCAGGAACTTCCTAGCCCTCTCCGGCGCAACGGGCTTGGCACCCAACTCTATAGCCCTCTTCAGAACCTCCGGTCCATCGGTTCCCTTAAGCCCCACCGCACCCCCCATGCCCGCTATGGGGTTCACTATGAAGCCTAGGGCGAAGTTCTCAACGCCCATCCACCACAACCTCACTAGAATCTAGGAGCCACGCCACAAATAACCTCTTACCGGAACCCCACACCACCTGCAGGGTGCACCCGTAATTTAAATAAGGGATGCCCTGTAAACTGTTGGGTAGGCGGGGTTCATGGAGCTCAAAAAGAAGCTTGGAACGGTGGGCAGGAAGGCCCTTGACGCACTAAAGGGGGTTAAGGGTCTACGTTTTCAGGTTTCCCACGCCTCCCTCGTCCACGCAACGCTCCTCGCGCTCATCCTAATTCTAGCGTTCTCCATCAGGATGCTCCCACTCCAATGGGGTTTCTACCTCTCCGAGTTCGACCCCTACTTCCACTACCGCCTCGCAGAATACGTAGACAGGCACGGCTTCCTCTCTTGGCTCACCTGGCACGACTACAAAACTTGGTATCCATACGGGAGGGACATCGCCGAGACCTCCTTCCCGGGCCTGGCCCTAACAGCCGCCTTCCTGTATCGTGTGCTTAAGTTCCTAGGCGTTCCCATAACCCTCTATCAGCTCTGCGTGATATTCCCACCCGTGATGGCGTGCCTAGCCTGCGTCGCCATCTACCTCCTAGGTAGGGATATAGGCGGCAGGAATGCAGGCCTCCTCTCCGCCCTCTTCCTAGCCGTGAACCCCCCATACATCTCAAGAACCTCGCTGGGGTTCTTCGACGACGAAACCGTCGGAGTCCTAGCCATGATAATAACCTTCTACACGTTCCTCCGCTCCATCGACCCAGAGAGACCCACTAAGAGCCGGATACTTTATTCCATCGCGGCCGGGCTCTCGCTGGGTTACATCTCAGCCTCTTGGGGTGCATCCCGATACCCCCTAGGCATACTGTGGCTCTTCGCATTCATCCTGCTTATATGCGGAAAATACACGCCGGAACTGCTTCAGTCCTACGCGATAACCCTCGGATTAGGGCTGTTTATTGCGGTTCACGTCCCAAAGCTTGGGATGGAGTTCCTATTTGAAATGTCCTGCATCCCAGCCTTCGGAGTCCTCATCCTCCTATGCATCTACGAGGGAGTACGCCACATCAAAGCCACGTGGATTAAAGTAACTGCGGTGATTGCCACCATGCTTCTCCTAGCGGGTGGCTACTTCCTCCTTTCCCAGTACGGACTTGTGAAGCCCATAGGCCGGAAGTTCCTAGCGGTCTTAAACCCCTTTGCGCGACTCAAGAGTCCACTAGTTCAGTCAGTGGCGGAGCACAGGCCAACGGCTTGGTCCTCCCTGTTCTACGAGTTGGGGGGCGGCATCCTATTCGCCATCATCGGCCTGTACTTCACAACCCAGAACCCTACGACGAGAAACATCTTTCTAACCATTTACGGCCTCTCCACCCTCTACTTCACCTGCTCCATGGTGAGGTTGCTGTTGATCCTCGCCCCGCCCTTCTGCATCCTCTGGGCCACCGCCCTGACCCGGCTGGCTAGACCCTTCGTGGAGATAATCCGCGAGGCCGACCTCCTCACTAGGGGTAAGCGCCCGAGGCCGCACGTGGGGAAGGAGTTCAGCGTCCTCTTCCTCATCGTAATATTCCTGCTTTCGTTCCTCTCAACCGGCCGCGCCATACACTTCGCCAACATGCCGACCACCATCGCCTCGGCTGGGACGCCCACGAGGAGGTTCTACCCGGATTGGATAGACGCCCTAGCGTGGATGAGGTGCAACCTACCCGACGACGCCGTTGTGTGCAGTTGGTGGGACTACGGTTACTGGATAACAGTCCTAGGAAACAAGACGACGCTAGCGGATAACGGAACCATAAACAGCACACAGATTAAGACGATCGCCACGATGTTCATGTCCAACGAGGAGGAGGCCATAAAAATTCTCAAACGTTATGATGTAACGCATGTAGTGATATTCATAACGTTCAACACGCGCGGTCAATTCATCGGATGGGGTGAGGAGAGCAAGTGGGTTTGGATGGCCCGCATCGCAGGTCTAAACGAGTCGGATTACATGAATACGCGGACCGGGGTCTGGACGGATTTGGGAACAAAAACCGTCATTTATAAGTTGATGACCTACGGAATGCAGACGCGGATGGGCGTAAAACCGATGGTGACGCTGGAGCACTTCCGCCTCGTCTACCACTCCACTGGGCCCCCCGCGGGTGGCGTCTACGCCCTGGTATGCGTCTACGAAGTCCTATATGACTAGTTGGGGTTAGCTGATGTAGCTGACCCTTCTTTCCTCCATCCTGCGGAGCCTGTCCGCCCTCAGCGCCCTCTTAGCCTCTATGCCCCGGATGCTCCCCTCAAGCTTCCTAGCCTTTTCAATCTCCTCGTCTAGCATGCTCAGGTCAAGCGGTATGTTCAGAAGCCTCGTCAGGACTTCGAGAACCTTCTTGGCGGCTAGGGGGTCCGGCAGGTACCCCCGGGTTTCACCTAGGAGGCATAGACCCTCCATGTTCCTGAAGCTGGTGAGGCCTGGGAGCAGGCCCGCGATGCCGACGATGGGGCTCCCGGATGGCGCCGCCCTCGCCCCAGCGGCCTCCGCGGCCCTCAGCAGCTTCTCGCTGTTGGAGGCGCACATGACTTTTGGTTCTCCGCTGTCGCTCCTGTATCCCCCGATGGTGATGACCCTCCTCACGCCGTATTTCTCGGCGAAGTCTAGGAGCTTGGCGGCCACCTCATACTGCCCATCTATGGTCTGCGCTTGGCTGTCCCCGGTGAGGAGTATGAGGTCGCACGTTCTCCATCCACCCTTCCAATAGTACAGCTCAGCCCTCAGAAGGCGGATTCCACCCTTCTTATTCACCACGACGTGGTAGGGGAAATGGGGCGAGTACAACTCCGCGAACTTCCTAGCCTTCAACTGCTTGATCAGATAGCTAACCGCGATCTTCCCAACCATGCCCAAGCCTGGGAATCCCTCGATTAGCGTTGGGGATTCGAGGTCCGCCTTGGAGAACTCCTTAATCACCGTGCTTTTCACCTTCGGTCATCCTCCTGAGCATCCTCCTATACTTGGCGTACCTGTTCTCCGGGGAGAACTTCGGGGGGTGAGGTGTGCGAACCATCCCACCACAGTATGGGCACTTCTCCTTATTTAATGTGTACCTCCCGCATTTAACGCACCTTCTCAGGAGCCAGCCCACCCTACTTCTCCCTCTGGAATGAGCCGGTTCCACCAGCCTCCTTTATGGTGGCGATGGCGGCCTCCACGGCCTTACTGAGGGCGGCCTCCGCATCCTTATAGTTCTCCGCGGTGACTTCGATGCGGTATCTTGGGGCTCCGATGGTGTAGGCCTCCACGCTCGCCTTCTCGCCGCCGGCCTTCACCGCCTTGAGGAGGGCATTCTTTATGTGCACCACGCCGTTGGGTTTAAGGCACTGGAGCGTCAAAACCCCCTTAACTCTAGCCTTCTTCACCTTTATCCTCTCAGCGGCGATTCTAGCCAGAACCTCGGCTATCTCCTCGGGAACCCCGGCCTTTACGAGGGGGGCTGGCCCCTCCCTAGCCGCCCTCTCCAACCCATCGTAGAGGGCGCCGTACTCTTCCTCTATGGGAATCCCCGCCACGTCGTAGAGTTCCTCCGGCGTCATGCCTAACTCTTGGGAGGCGACCATGAATAGGCCTTCAGCCCTCTTCATCCTCTTCCACTCAAGGAGCTTCCTCACCCGTTCAGGTTTCTCCACCCTCCTCAGGGAGAGGTCTATATGCCCCCTGCTGGGGTCCACCCTCAAAACCTTCAGGACCACCTTCTGGCCTTCCCTGACGAAGTTCCTTATGTTCCTGACCCAGCTGGAGGAGACCTCGGATATGTGGAGTAGACCCTCCTTCCCGTACTCGTCTAGGATTACGTATGCGCCGTAGCTCGTTATCCTATTCACGGTGGCTACCACGAGTTCCCCGACTTCGGGCCATTCATCGCCTTTCCTAAACAAGCGGCCCCTCCCCCCTACTCCAACTCCGCGGTCACTACACCCCTAATCTTCGCCTTCCCCCCGGCTGGCTCCGCCAAAACCGCCCCGCAGACGATGCACCGAACCACGGTGGACGCGTGGTCGAATATTATCTGCTCATTTCCGCACTCGGGGCACTTAACCCTAATGAACTTGCTCCTAGGCTTCGGCACCAGCTTCTCCCAATCAGCCGCCTCCATGCGCCCTCCACCCCCTACTCTATTATGAGGCGCCTAACCCTAATGCCCTTGCGGTGCTGGATGTAACCGCACACCTTACATGTGAGCTTCACCGTCTGCTTCTTCGTGGTCTTGGCGAACCTCCTCTGCCTAGCGTACTTCTGCCCCCCGTATCCCTTCTTCTCCTCCTCGTGCTTCCTCTCTCCAATAGCGAGCGCCCTACGCTTCCCCGGCTTGTACAACGCCACCGAGTGCTCCCTGTGGGCCCTGCACCTAGGGCAGTACGTCCTAATGACCTTTGGTATCCTCATCCGCCTTCACCTCCACGGCTGCACCCCGCCCTATAAGGGCTTTGGCGTTCTCGGGGGGGAGCGCGGCCACATCCTCCCTCCTAAACGGTCCGTATGGCCGCATATCCGCCCCCACGATAGCTGGAATGTCCCGTAGAAACCTCACTAATATCTTTTTTGGCTTTTCTTCCACTTCGGGTTTGGCTTCTCTTAAGGCGCCAGTTTCCAGCCTGCCTGAAACCATCCCGAGGATGTTGTGGTAGACCTCTGAGAGGTGCTTGGCTCCCTCTAGGAACTTGGATTCCTCGGGGGTTATGGATTCCGCGTTTATGGTTTCCCCCCTCATGGCGCGCCTGAGAATCTTTCTCAGCCGAAGTTTGACCAGACTTCTAGCCATTTCGTAGACGTTCTTAAGCTCCTCCTCCGCGATTTCACCCTCCACGGTTTCTCCCCCCAACTCCGCCACTTTTTCCCTTAGGGTGTGGATGTATTCCGCCAGTTGCTTGTAGAAGTCTTTGGGTATGGGTTGGAGCTCTTCCGCTTTCTTCTCCCGGAGCCACGCCTCGTAGACGGTGTCGTACTCCACCCTCAGGCCACCTCGGCGAACCCCTTGCAGAGGAGGAGGATGGCGGCGGCGGCGGGCAGCTCCACCCTCATCCCGGCGGTGTAGGGTCCGTAGACATCCTCTCCAACCCGGAACTCCACGGTATCCTCTAGAATCCTCACAGCCACCTCTCCCCGCCGGAACGCCACCGCCTCCCTCAGGGGGTCGAACACCTCCAGCCTTGATATGGGAACCTCCACCTTCCTGAGGCCCGTCTTTCCGTGGAGGGAGCCCTCAAGCCTCATCAGCCTATGCACGTCTATGGTGACAACCGGGTCTAACC
>CAZKUI010000003.1:0-36618 GCA_964555905.1 uncultured Candidatus Bathyarchaeia archaeon
CCACCTCTCTTATCTGTTCTTCCATTCCATCCATCACCCTGAGGGTTCTGGGATTTATGTAATAAAAGGGGTGTAGAAACTCGTAAAAAACGAGATGGTGGGGCGGGTAGACGCTGTTAGTTCTCCGCCATTACGCACCAGCATCTCCACCAGTTTGGGCTAAATTATTTATGCACGGTTCTTATGTTGTTTTGGTGCGTCATGTCGAAAAATGCGCTCTTAAGCGGCGGCGGAGTCATCGCTATGGGCGTGTCGCTGACGCTCATCGTCCTTTTGGAAAGCCTACCTCCCTGCCCTTGGAGCCCCTACTTCATAGTCTACGCCGTTCTCGCCATAGCTATCCCCCTGCGGATGAAAACCTACAGGTTTGGGAGAATCTCCGAAGTTTTAAGGAGGCACTGGAAGGTCTTTTTGGCCGTCCTCATCGTCTCCCTCGTCTACGATGTGGGTGAAGACGTGCTCTACAACCAGCTCATCAACTCGATGGGCTTAGCTGGAAACCCACAATACGACTTTGGGGCGGCTCTAGAGGCACTAGCAGCTGGCGCCGCCGCGAAATTCGGGATCTCGCAGAGCGATGCTATGCTCGTCTACGCCCTCTACGTGCTCGTCTGGGCGCCTATAGGCGAGGAGCTCTTTTACAGGGGCTACATGTACGGCGCTTTGCAGGATAGGTATGGCGTCTTCACATCGGCGATCGTCTCAACGTTCTTCTTCAGTATTAGGCATTTCACGCACTTCTTCTTCCTAACGCCCAAGGTGCCCATCATCCCGGGCCTACGGTGGGCCCTAAGCGTCTTCCCCTTCGGACTGCTGATGGTCTACGCCTATAGGAAGACGGACAGCCTCCACATACCAATAATCGTACACTTCCTAACAAACATCGTGGAAACACTAGCCGCCGCCTAAGCTGCTCCGAGCTCGTTCAGAGCAGCTGGAGCCGTAGTTCAGAAGTTGGCATCACCGTCTACGATACGGGTAACGTCGCAGAAACGCTCGCCGCTTAACGCCGAACTCGCTCGTGAACCCAAAATTGGGAGGGAATTGTTAGGAAATTAACCTTTCCATTATGCAACGTAGGCGGTTTGCTCCCTACCCACTCTCTTAGGTCTCCTCGCCTCACCGCAAAGCTTGCAGCTCTGCGCGCAAAGCCTCAGGTGTTCCTCCTCGTCCCTCACGGCGGCCTCAGCCGCCTTAAGGCATAGGCGGCTGGGCTCCTCACATCCGGCCTCCTTGCATAGATTGGCGATGAAGGTGCAGAAGTTCTTCACGTCCTCCGGCTCCAAAACAGCCCTGTGGGTTCTCACGAGTAGGCATAGCTCTCTGGCCAGGACGCAGGTTCTTATGTACTTGAACCTCTCGATGACGCTTTCCCTCATCCTCCTCCGGGACAACTCCAAGTTCCATAACCACCTATGATAACCTACCGTCGCCCCCTAAATAACCTAAACGCTCCAGCTGCCACATGGGTTAGGCGGCGGCCCGTAGGATGCGGCAGAAGGCGCAGGGGTCCCCGCTTGAGGGCTCCCCGCAGACGCTGCACTGGGTGAACTGGGGCTCTGGCGCCACTATCTTTATCTCCTCTAGGCCCCTCGCGAATGCAAGCTTGAATCCCGGCGCCCTCTCCTCCACGAGCTCCGCAATTTCGCCCCACCTGCTGGTCACCGCGTGCGGGCATTCATCAGCCTCGTAGGGGAGCCTCCTCGCCTTAACGTACGTCTCGTTCTCGAGGCCGCTCCTCTCAAAGAGGGGCTTTATCTTTGGGAGGACCTTCGGGTGGGTTGAGGGGAGTAGGGGCTTCTGCTTTGAGATCCAGAAGTAGTTTCCGCTCGTCCAGTTCTTGAAGAAGAACTCCACCACGTCGTCTAGGTTGTGGCCTGTGGCCACCCGGTTGGCGCCAAGCTCCCTCGGCACCCGGTTCATGAGGTATCGTTTCACCACCCCACAGACGGAGCACGCCGACCTCCGCGTGGACCTAGCCAGCTCCTCGACGCCGACCCCGTAGGCATCCACTAGGTTCACCACCTCTAACGGTATGTCCAGCATTCTGCATAGGCGTCTGCAGGCGTCTTCCACCTTTTCCGAGTATCCCGTTATGCCTAGGTTTATGTGGATTGCCGCGACGTCTATGCCCAATTCTACGGAGAGCTGTTGGAGAACTGCGAGGCAGGCGGCGCTATCCTTCCCCCCGGAGACCGCGACGTAGACGGTCTCCCCGGGCTCCACCAGCCTCCACTTACGGATGAATCTCCTCACCTTACGCTCGTAGAAATCCACGAAGCAGGAGTTGCAGAGGCTTAGGCGGTAAGGCCTAAGGTATATGATGGCTTCCTTCCCGCACCGACACTTCATGCCTTAAGTTAATCACGAAATCGGATTATTTAAGCGTGGAAGGACGCTGAGAACTCCCTAGAAACCGGGATTGCCCCGAATAGGAGCCGGGAGTGCATGACACCCCGAACCTCTAACTCGAACTCTCCAGCTTGCAGCGCCTCCACCACGGCTGAGACCAGTTCCACCGCGTGTATGGTGACGGGAACCTCCACCGTGGAGTTGGCGCCGGCGGGGACCACCACGTGCTTTACGGTGCCGTTGCTCACGCGAATCCCCGAGATGTAGACGTCGAACTCCGCGGTGAATGGTGGTGTCTCGTGGTTGGTTGGGTTCCTAAATTCCATGATTAGGTTGAGGTGCATTCTTGTGAAGTCCGCTCCAGAAACCTCGACCCCCACTATGGCGGTGTTAAGCGCCATCAAAGCCTGAGACTCGGCGTAAACCGTGTATCCTAGGAGGCTCGCGGCGATTAGAACGAGGATGACCGCGGCGATTACCGCCCTCCTCATTTCCATCACCGATGCGCGTTAACTCCACCTCGCGAACCTCGCCTTTAACGCTTTCCTCTCCGCCTCTAAGACGAGTTCAAAAAGCCTGTCAGTCGGCTCAGCCTCCTTCATAAGCACCTCCTCCGCCTGTTTGACGCTTATGCTCTTACCAGCTAGGGCGATGGCGGCGGCCTTACCATACTTGGAGATGAGGCGGGCGGTCCTCCGCGCCTCACGCTTGAGGGCCTCCTCCCTCTTGTTGAGCTTCTCCCCCGCCTTCTCCACGAGGGGGTACGCCTCCTCCTCGTCTACGTTGAGGACGCCTAGGGAGGTGGAGCCGCAGTTGGGGCACCTAGGCGCGTCTGGGAGGTCCTTCACCCGCATGAGCTCCAGATAGCTCCAGCAGTTGGTGCAGACGAAGACCCTCGCCTCGCTGAGTAGTCTAGCCTTGGCGGCCTCCACGAGTATGCGCCTCAGCCTCTCCGGGGGTATGAGGTCCGTCTTCATGCTCATGCGCTCCATGGCTGCGACCCCGATGGGGCTTAGGCTCTCCCCGGTCTCTAGGGTTACCACCTCCACCTCGCCCCTCCGAACCTCGTCTAGCACCTGAAGCGTGTGCTCCAAGTCTAGGTCCTTCGTGAAGACCTCCTTCAACGCCTCATCGTAGATGGCGGTCCCCTCAAAGCTCCTCAAGAGCTTGCTTAAGCTCACGCTGCTCAGGTCCGCCCACTTCTGTATGGCGCCGAACCTCTTCGCGACGTGGAGCATCCTGCGCTTGAATATGCCCGTCCTCACGGTGGTGGCCTCCAGCCGCTCTCGGATCGCGTCCCCCGGGAGGGAAGCCAGCTCCCTGAGGACGTCGGCGACCTCCCCTGGGGTGTAGGCGCCCCCGACCTGAACCACGATGCGGTATGGGTCGTGCTGGATTGGTATGGCTAGCCCCTCCCTCTCGGATAGCATGCTCCCAACTAGGTGGGAGAGGCTCCTGTTGGTGAGCGTTCCTAGGTGGGCGTGGATGATGATGTACCCGCCCCCGCCCTCCACCACAATCCTCCTGTCCGTTGGGACCGGGTAGCCCATGCGGGCGTGCGCCACGGTCTCCTCAATCGCCCTCAGGGCGGCATCCCCGTCTACGGGGTAATCCCGGGCTAGGCGCCTGGAGATTTCCTCCTTCGGGACGCCGGCCCTCACCAGTTCCTCCACCATGCCCCTCACCCTGCCAACCTCCCGAGCCACCTCGAAGGGGACTGGAATCTCCTCCCCAACCCAGCTCGGTATGGCGCCCGTGGGGTCGTCATCCCTCCTTACGTAGACCTTCTCCCCCGCTACGTCCACGATAACCCACGGGCTCCCACGTATGATGAACTTAACCCCGGGTCTCCCATACTCAGCCATGAAAGCCTCGTCTAGTATGCCAACTGGGGTGTCGTCCTCCTCGTCTACCACGAGGTACTGCTTCTCGTCCGGTATCATGGAGAGGTGCTCGAAGTAGTATCTGTAGAGCGCCTTGCTCCTCCTAGGTTTGAGGACGACCATGTCCTCCTCTGAGAACCACGCCAGCCTGTTTGGGCGGTTGTGCATGTAGCTGACTACCTTGCGTAGGTCGTCCAGCGTTAGGTTTCTGTATGGGTGCGCCCTCCTAAACAGCTCCAGTATTTCCTGTAGTTTCCACCTGCGCTTCTCCAGAAGTAGGCCCGCTATTTGGTGGGCGAGGGCGTCATATGGGCACTCTGGAATTTTAAGCCTCTCCAGCTCCTCGTTCAGCGCTCTCCTCGCCACCACCATGGCCTCTAGGGTGTCATCCGAGTCCATGGTGACGATGACCCCCTCCGCAACGCGGCCAACGCGGTGCCCGCTCCTCCCAACCCTCTGAACGAGCCTCGTCGCCTGCCTAGGGGACATGTACTGAATTACTAAGTCCACCCTACCAACGTCTATGCCGAGCTCCAAGGATGAAGTGCAAACCAGCGCCCTCAAGTCCCCATTCTTTAGGCCACGCTCCGCGGATACCCTTGATGGCTTTGAGAGGGAGCCGTGGTGTATGGAGAGGGGGAAGTCTAAGTCCCAGATTTTGAACCTGCTGGCCAGAATCTCCGATATTGAGCGTGTGTTCGTGAATAGCAGCGTGGAGCGGCTCTTGGAGACGAGGTCCTTCATGACCCTCAGCCTAGCGGCCACCTCCGGGTGTGTGTAGAGCTTCGCGGCCAGCTTCTGGTCGTCCCTAGTTGGCTTTGGGTAGACAACCCTCAGCCTCATCTGGCGGGCGACCGGAACCTTCACCACCTCAACGTCCCTTCCCTCCCCAACTAGGAACCGGGCAACCCTCTCCGGCTCCCCTATGGTGGCTGAGAGGCCCACGACCTGCGGCTCCGCATCAGCCAGTCTCCTAAGCCTCTCCATGGCCAGGGAGAGCTGACTTCCACGCTTGCTGTCCACCATCTCGTGGACCTCGTCTACGATGACCCAGCGGACGCTCCTCAGGTGTCTACCCATAATCCTCGCTGGGAGTATGGCTTGGAGCGTCTCCGGGGTGGTGATGAGCAGGTCCGGGGGGCTCCTCGCCTGCCTAGCCCTCTCGTTCCTATCCGTGTCCCCGTGCCTCACCGAGAGCCTCACGTCTAGGTGGGTGCACCACCACTCCAGCCTATCCAGCAGGTCCCTATTCAGGGCCCTAAGGGGAGTTATGTAGAGGATTTTGATTCCGGGTTTCCTCTCGGGGAGTTGGATGAGCATGCTGAGAATCGGGAGGATGGCCGCCTCCGTCTTCCCAGTGGCGGTTGGGGAGATGAGGAGCAGGTTCTTCCCGGCTAGTATTCGTGGTATGGCCTCCTGTTGCGGGGCTGTGGGCTTGCTAAACCCCCTCTCCTCAACCAGCCTCCTGATGGGCTTCGCAAGAAGCTGGAATGCGCTCTCCGCCTCTCCCATTCAGCGCCCCTACCCGTAACCTACCTAGTAACCCGCCCCTAAATGGGTTTTCAGCACGTAAATCGTAAACCTATAGGTAGACATTTTCGCGAGTATTTCAACCCAGCATTAGAACAAAGTTTAAATCCGCCGCACACTCCCCTATCTAAGGTTGATGAAGCGTAGCTAAGGGATGGGAGATGAGCGGGAAGGCTGAAAAAATAATCCTTTGGTTTGAGGAGTTACGCAAGGACGATGTGCCGTTAGTTGGGGGGAAGTGCGCCAACTTAGGGGAGATGATAGCGGCTGGCATACCAGTTCCCCCGGGGTTCGCGGTCACCGCCACCGCCTATAAGAGGTTCATCACCGAGGCCGGTATAGCCGAGAAGATCTACAGCATCATAGAGGAGGTGGTCACCGACAAAAGCGACCCCGAGCAGTATAAGGAGGCAAGCCGGAGGGTGAGGGAGCTCATCGAGACCACCCCCATGCCCGACTACATAAAGGACGCCATCAGGGAGTCCTACCGAAAGCTCTCCGAGAAGGTCGGGGCCACTCAGGTCTTCGTGGCTGTGAGGAGCAGCGCCACAGCTGAGGACCTGCCGGACGCCAGCTTCGCCGGTCAGCAGGAGACGTACCTCAACGTGGTCGGAGAAGACGAGCTGGTGGAGAAGGTTCAGAAGTGCTGGAGCAGCCTCTTCACGCCTAGGGCGATATTCTACAGGACGCAGAAGGGCTTCCGCCACGAGGACGTCCTCATCAGCGTCGGGGTTCAAAAGATGGTCAACGCGAAGGCCGCTGGGGTCATGTTCACCATAGACCCAGTCACTGGAGACCCCACGAAGCTCGTCATAGAGGGGAACTGGGGTCTCGGGGAGTCCGTGGTCTCGGGGGCGGTCACCCCGGACAGGTTCATCGTAGACAAGGAAACCCTCAGAATCGTAGACAGGCAGATCGTGAAGAAGACCGTGGAGTACGTGAAGGACCCGGTGACGGGTAAGACGGTGCACGCGGAGGTACCCCCGGAGAGGCAGCTGGAGCCCTGCCTCACGGATGAGGAGGTTACCCGACTGGCTGAACTCGGTAAGCGCATAGAGGAGCACTATGGAAAGCCTCAGGACGTGGAGTGGGCGATAGACAGGGACCTGCCCTTCCCGGAGAACGTGTTCATCGTGCAGTCCAGGCCGGAGACGGTCTGGAGCGCGGAGGCACGCAAGGTTGAGGTGAAGGCCGAGGCACCTAAGCCCTCGGCTGAGAGGGTGGTGGTGCTGAAGGGCATAGCGGCGAGCCCCGGGATCTACGCTGGCACGGCGAAGGTGGCTCTCAGCCCGGATGAAGCTAAGGAGCTCATCAAGAAGGGTGACATACTGGTGACGGTGATGACGAACCCGGACTGGGTTCCGTACATGCGCGTCGCCGGCGCCATCGTCACGGACGAGGGTGGGGTGACGTGCCACGCGGCCATAGTCTCCCGCGAGCTGGGAATCCCGTGCATCGTGGGAACCCAGCAGGCAACTAAGGTGATGAAGACGGGTGCCGAGTACACGGTTGACGCCACGTCAGGCGTCGTCTACGAGGGTGAGGTGGCCGAGCTGGTGGAGAGGGCTGAGGAGCGCGCCGCAGCCGTGGCCGCAGCCCCAAGCTACGCACCGGTCGTCACCGGAACGAAGGTCCTCATGAACCTCGGCGTCCCGGAGAAGATAGACGAGTATAAGGACCTACCCTTCGACGGGATAGGTCTCATGCGGGTGGAGTTCATCATCGCCAGCTATATAGGGGAGCACCCGAACTACCTCCTGAAGATCGGGCAGGAGCAGAAGTACATTGATAAGATGGCGGAGGGTATCGCTAAGGTCGCTAGGGCCATCTACCCGAGGCCGGTGGTCGTCAGGTTCAGCGACTTCAAGACGAACGAGTACGCCCAGCTGAAGGGAGGCGAGGAGTACGAGCCCCACGAGGACAACCCCATGCTCGGTTGGAGGGGCGTAAGCAGGTACATCAGCCCGCAGTTCAGGGATGCCTTCCGCCTCGAGTGCAGGGCGATTCGGAAGGTGAGGGAGGAGTGGGGTCTAAAGAACGTGTGGGTCATGCTCCCCTTCGTTAGGACCACGTGGGAGGTGGAGGAGTGCCTGAAGCTCATGGCTGAAGAAGGCCTAAAACGCAGCAGGGACTTCAAGGTGTGGCTCATGGCTGAGGTGCCGAGCATCATCATACTGGCGGACGAATTCAGTAAGCTGTGCGACGGATTCAGCATAGGGAGCAACGACCTCACCCAGCTCATACTCGGAACGGACAGGGACAGCCAAATACTACCGAACATAGACTCTAGGTACTTCGACGAGAGGGACCCAGCTGTGAAGAGGGCTATTGCCCGCCTCATCAAGGTCGCCCATAAGCACGGGGTTACCGTGAGCATCTGCGGGCAGGCGCCGTCCGTCTACCCGGAGTTCACGGAGTTCCTAGTGCGTTGCGGAATAGACTCAGTGAGCGTGAACCCGGACGTGGTCGTCCAAACTAGGATGCTCATCGCCAGCATAGAACAGAAAATCCTGCTTGAGCGGCTTGCAGAGAGTAGACGGGGTACATAACCCCCGTACCAAATCCCCCAGTTTGTTTAAATCTCGTAGTAGAGGAGAGTTTATAACCCTCCATGCTTATTAGTGATAAGGCAATTTATAAGGAGGGATGCACATGAAATTGGTCCATCTATCCGACATTCACTGCACTTCTTCGCCGATATTTCTAGCTGAAAAGCTGAAAACGGCGATAAAGGAGATAAACCAGATGAACCCGGAGCTCGTAATCATCTCCGGAGACTTAACACACAACGGCTTCAAGGACGAGATGGAGGACGTGGAGCTCTTCATCGACCAGATAGAATGCGACCGCGTCATCGTGACCATGGGGAACCACGACTCCAAATTCACGGGATACATACCGTTCGAGGAGATTTTCGGCCCGGCGACGGGTGTAGTGGAGGGAAGCGAGTATAAGGTTGTCTACGTCAACACGGCTAGGCCGGACAGGGATGAGGGACGGGTGGGGAGGGACCAGCTGAAGCTCATAAGGAGGGAGTTCGAGAAGAGCGACAAGTTCGACATACTGGTGATGCACCACCACCTAATTCCGGTGCCCGACACGGGCCTCGAGCAGGCTATCGTAGAGGACGCCGGGGATGTGCTGAAGGCTATACTGTCCATCCGCCTCGACCTCGTCCTCAGCGGCCATAGGCACAGGCCCTGGAGGTGGAAGCTGAACGGAACCGAGTTCATCTTCGCAGGTGCGGTCTCAACGAGGAGGTTAAGGGGGTTCTTCAAGAACTCCTACAACGTGATAGAAATCACGGACGAGGGAATCAAACCAACGCTGAAGGTGGTGGACGGCCCATTCATCGACTTCAACGAACTAACTAGGTCGGTGGGAATATACACATGCGCGATATAAACATCCAATTCTGGGTTTACCCGTAATTAAGGCGTTTTTTCAGCTGGATTCCGTGGATTCCATCCCCGTAGTAGTCCTCTAGCCTCTTCACGTCTACGTACCCCCTCTTCCAGTAGAGGTTCCTGGCGGCCATATTATCAACCCTCACCTCCAGATAGCAATCCCTGGCGCCGCCAAACCAGAATACCCTCTCCATCCTGTCTAGGAGCGCATTGGCCACGCCCCTCCTCCTGAACCGGCTGGCGACGTCCACCGTGTAGATGTGCCCGATTTTCTCGGCGTCCACTCGTTCCACACAGCCGAGGATGAATCCGGCGATTTCACCGTCTACCTCGGCTATGAAGCTCATGAACCTCGGGTTCATCGCGAGGCTGGCTAGGAGCGCCTTTGGGTATGCATCCTGACCGAAGCACTCCCTCTCAATTTCATACAGCCTCCCCAAATCCTCGGATAGAGCTGGTCTAATTCTCGTGCTTCCAGTTACATCGTTTATCTCCAGTATGAACGGGTTAAGCCCCAACTTCCTGTAGATGTCTGGAACGGCATTCACTGGGTCTCTAGTGCCTAAGTATAGTAGGTGGCTTCCGCATCCGGCCCTGCAGTCTGAGGAGCCGAATCCCGGAACTGGCACCTCCGCGTTTAATTCGCTTTTCAGCGATAGGTTAGTGGTGCATTCGGTGTTTGTGGCTGTCTCAGCCGCCACCACCCTCATCACGTAGACGCCTCTACTAGCGAGTAGGTAATCTATGTGCCACAGCTTCGCCTTGAACCCCCTTAGGTGCCTCATCACCCTACCCGGAAGGCTTGCGGGGCCCATTCCGAGGGCTGAACCCGTGTAGGTGTAGAATCCACGCTTTAACCTACACGCGCCCAGACGCCCAACCCTTACGTCTAACTCCCTCGGTAGGTGGATGACCAGCGTGTAGACGCCCCTCTGGGGTGCACTCTTCACCCCGTTAGGGGAACTCCGAGGTACTGGCTGAACCATAACGCCACCTTCAACTGCTCCTTGGCTGATAAGCGTGGAAGCCGCATCCTCACTATAGATGGGCGGATGAAGCCCCTCCTCTTCGCCTCCTCTAAAATCCACCTAAATTCCTCCCTACCCAGCTCAATGACGCAGTCCCCGCCCATGAGCAGGCGAACAACGCTGCCCCTCCTCTCAAGGGATACGTCGCCCCTCACCCCTCCCACATCCGCCACCTCCGCTGAGGCTGGTTCCCGGAGTTTCAGGGTTAAGGCGGCGCATGATGGTGAGGATGTATGGCGCCTATTATCCTTTTTCCCAGCCCCGGTGGGGTTATAGCGGCCCCCTGTAGTACTTCGTTGCGGGGCAGGCTAGGCACTCGCCACTCATGTAGTATTTGCATTTGCCGCAGTGAACCCCACACGGCGTTACTTCCCGGTTCCTCTCCGTTTTTATGCGAAGTGGTACGTGGCTCGGGTAAATGAGGTCCTCTATCACGTAGACATCAGACCTCCTTATGCCCTCCTTATTACGTATGCAGCACATCCCAAGGGCGATAGTCCTAACCACATACGCGCTCTCAGCCACCATCACTACCATGAAGTTGTAGGCCCCAACCGTGGTGGAGAGAAAAATGATGCGAGGGCACTCCCTAAAAAGCTTCATGAGCCGTTGAAGCTTTTCGTAGCTCTCAGCCTCCCCCATGATGACCAAGAGCTTTAATCCAAGCTTCTCAGGGTTTAAGCCAGCAGATACGCGAACTAAATCGCTCTCTAGCATGCTTTTCAGGTGCTTCTTCACGCTAACGTGCGTAACCCCCAAACGCCTACCAATCTCGGAGAGAGACATTCTACCATCTAGCTGAAGAAGCTCTATAATGCTCTTGCGTCTATCCGAAAGCAACTTCATGGGTACAAATTAAAACATTATACCCTTACTTAAGTTTAACTTTTGGTGGTGAAGGAGTCGTTACCATGAGAGATGCGCTAAATATCTGTGGACTGGATTACAATTTGTAACCCAAAGCTTATAAAATGTGGAAATTTTATAGTCCATGCAATGCGTGGTGTGGGGTGATTGCTGTGGTTGGCGCTGTGTCAGTGATTTTGATGTTAGTGTTCGGCGTTATTGCAGGCGTCGTTGGCGGTCTCTTGGGTATAGGCGGTTGCTCTATAATGCTTCCGGCGCTCCACTTCCTCTTCGCTTATCCTCTGCCAGTTGCTATCGGGACTACGATAACGGCTGTTATAATAACCGCCACCTCCGGCGCCATCGCCCACATTAAAATGAAGAACGTAGATTATAGCACATCCAAGATAATCTCTGTTAGTGGGGCGGTTGGCGCGATTCTGGGTTCCATACTCTTCAACTACTTGGTTGGGAGGATGGCGCTGTTAAGTCTAATCGTCGGCTTAGCCTTCCTCTACACGTCGGTGAGGATGGTGTATGAGGGTGCTATGAGGAGGGGTGGAGGGGGGAAGATTGGCGGTGATGTGCGGGTTGTCCCCGGAAGCTCCGGCGCTAAGGCGGCAATTGGGTTCGTTGTTGGGGTGCTCACGGGGGTTGTGGGGCTCGGCGGCGGGTACGCCCTCGTCCCATCCTTCCTCTACATACTAAACTCGCCGGTGAAAATCGCCGTCGGCACATCCCTAGCTTCCTTCATAACCATGAGCATCGTCTCCGCCTCCTTCAAGGTGGTAAGCAGGCACGTAGACGTAATCGCAGCCGTGTGCCTGGGCGCTGGGACAGCCCTAGGCGCTCAACTTGGGGCGAGACTTGTTCCAAAGACGCCTGCGTGGGCAATCAAGCTGTTGTTCGGGCTGTTATTCCTCTATGTCTCGCTGAGGTTCATATTGAAGGCGGTGGGGATAGTCATATAGGCATAGGGCATGAGGGATGCTCGTAGGAGGGAGCGTGGTTGAGCGTAGACATATTCGCCCTAATGAAGAAGGAAGAGGAGAAGAAAACCTTAGTGAAGAGCTACGAGATTCTTAAGTTCGAGAGGAACCCCCTAGTTCCTTGTAAGGGAGTTTTAGCCCGGTTTGATGCCAGAATAAGCGATGTAATCCCGATAATATTCATCCGCCACTTGGGCACCTCATCCTACATACCGAGGGAGAACATACTAACGCTGAAGCTCCACCAGCGCCTCATAACGCTATACCCGGACGGAAGGGTTGCGTTAAACGCGGCTTGGGAGGAGAGGGCGGCGAGGAAGGTTCTGGAGGACGTAAAGGAGTTGATAAACGAAGCTTACGGCGAACTTCTACGCGAGGGTATGCCCACGGAGGAGGAGGTGCTGAGGGCACTAAAACTGAGCTGGTCTGACGTCTACGAGCTATTACCGAAGACCAACTGTGGGGAGTGCGGCTACCAGACCTGCTCCTCCTTCGCTGCGGCCGTCTTCCGGGGTGAAGCGAGGCTGGATACGTGTAAGCCCTTGGTGGCTCGCCGTGAAGAGAGCGAGAGGCGGCTCGCGGAGGCGTTCAGCCCCAGAATTCTTAGGGCGCTCGGTTGGAGGTAGACGCCTCCGCTAGAAGCATACAACCTTGCAGTCTTCCTTCCTTATTTCGTCCATGAATTCATCCATGAGGTCGTCCGGGACTATAACCCCCTCCACGAGCTGGTTTTCGCGTATCCCCCTAGCTTCTAGGTCCTCCTTTTTTGCGTAGACCTTGCATCCGGTCTCCAGGAGTCTCCTTATAGTAGCCTCCCTCGGGTGTCCCTTCGTCACGTATAGGACGCCGTCCCCAACTAGGTATAGGTGGGCCTCGTCCCCGCTGGAGGTGGCTGTCAGCGCCATGCGGAGGCAAACCTTTGCATCCGGCGTGTTCGGCGCCTTCGTCAGCAGGAGGACCCAAAGCAAAACCCACACCGACACAACCCTCAACAGCCTAAACCTTAACCTTTTTCTCCCTATTGCGTACGAAACTCCAAAAGCTTCATAGCGGTTTTTAACCACTATATATGCACGGTGGTGGATTTGTCCGGGGTGGAGAGGATAAGTATCTCACTCCCAAAAGACCTCCTCAAGGAACTGGATGAAACTATCCGGCAAGTCGGGTATGAGAGCCGCTCAAAGGCGGTGCACGACGCCATAAGGAGTTTAATCGCGGAGCATCGGTGGCTTAGGGAGGAGAGGGGCGTCCGGGTGGGAGCCATAATCACCGTCTACGAGCATGGTAAGCCGGGTCTCGTGGAGCGGCTTCTTGACATCCAGCACCACTACGGGGAGATTATAACGTCTACCTTCCACGTCCACCTAGATAAGGAAAACTGCATGGAGATAATTGCGGTGAGGGGGGAGGCCGAAGCCATACGTAAGCTCGCAGAGGGTATAAAATCCATGAAGGGTGTGAAGCAGTTGAAGGTTGCCATCGCGCTGTAGCTGGGCTGGAAAAGCTTTTTACTCGGTTTCCTCTAGGCTTGGATGGTTAAAATGGAGGAAGTTATTCGCCAGTTGGACGTTTTCTTCAATCCGAAATCGGTCGCCGTCGTTGGCGCCTCCAAGAAGATCAGGAAGGCCGGCCACGTTATATTCAAGAATTTCGTGGAGAACAAGAGCCGGGGCCTGTATAAGGGGGAGCTTTACCCAGTAAATCCCCATGAGCAGTCCATATTGGGCTTCAAGTGCTACCCAAGCCTCAGGAAGGTTCCTGAAGGCGTAGACCTCGCCGTGGTGGTGGTTCCCGCTAAGGCGGTTCCAGCGGTCATGGAGGACGCGGCCGCCAAGGGGGTGAAGGCCGCCGCCATCATTAGCGCCGGGTTCAGCGAGGTGGGGAACCACGAACTCGAGGAGCGGGTGAAGAAGATAGCCGAGGAGGCGGGCATACGGGTCTTGGGTCCGAACTGCCTCGGGGTTTTCGACTCCTACACGGGCGTGGACACGCTGTTCCTCCCGGAGACGAAGATACTCGCCACGGGTGAGGAGGTGGTGGCAACCCCCAGGCCCATACCGGGCCACATGGCCGTTGTGAGCCAGAGCGGGGCGTTCGGGGTTGCAGCCCTAGACTACCTAGCTGGAAGCCAGCTCGGAGTCAGCAAGTTTGTGAGCTTCGGAAATCGCTGCGACGTAGACGAGGCGGATACGCTCCTCTACCTGGGCCGCGACGACAAGACGCACTCCATACTCCTATACATAGAGGGGGTGGAGGACGGCAGAAAATTCCTAAAGGCGGCTAGGGAGGTCACGAAGCGGAAGCCCATAGTTGTGCTTAAGTCCGGGAGGACATCCGCCGGGGCCAGGGCCGCCCTCTCCCACACGGGAACCCTCGCCGGCAGGGACGAGGTCTACGACGCCGCCTTCTCCCAAGCCGGAATCGTCAGGGCGGAGAACATGGAGGAGTTCTTCGACTTCGGGAAGGCCTTAGCCCTCCAACCCCCAGCCGCGGGAAACAGAATCGCAATAATCACCGACGCTGGAGGCCCGGGAATCATGGCGGTGGACGAGGCCATCCGCAGGGGCCTAGAAGTCCCGGAACTCTCGGAGGAGGCGAAAAGTAAGTTCAAGCGTCTGGTGGACGAGGGGAAAGTCCCCCCATTCGCGTCGTTCAAGAACCCCATAGACCTCACAGGCTCAGCGACCTCCGAGATGTTCGAGGAGGGCATAAGAATACTCGCGGAGTCACCCGAGGTAGACGGGATCATAGTGCTGGGCCTCCACCACATCCCGGGTGTGATGGAGGACCTCGTGGACAGAATCGTCTACATCGTCAAGGAATGCAGTAAACCCGTGGTGGCGTGCGATGTGGGGAAGACGGAGATGGCGCTCTTCATGCGCCTGAGATTCGAGAAGTTCGGCATACCCGCCTACGAGTCTCCGGAGGACGCCGCGAGCGCCATGGCCGCTTTGGTGAGGTACGGCCGTTACCTAAAGAAGTGCGGGTGCTTTGAGGAGTATGTGGAGAGGTTCATGAAGCGGTAGCGCAAAATTGTTTATTTGCCCCATGTTCCCTCAGGGGGAGAAGCCTTGGTCGCCATAGCGGTGGTCGGGCCTAAGGACTCGGGTAAAACGCTCGCCGTTGAGGCGTTAGTTCGCGGGTTCTCCAGCCGTGGATACAGAGTAGCCACCATTAAGCACATACCGGAGCGGGAGTTCACAATAGACACGCCGGGAAAGGACACGTGGAGGCACGCCGAAGCCGGAGCCGAGATGGTAGCCGCCGTCTCCCCCAACGAGATAGCCATTATAAGGAGGATGGATACAACCACCCTAAGCATGGACGAGATTTTAAGCCTCGTGGAGAACCACGCGGACATAGTAATACTGGAGGGATTTAAGGGTCTGGCTGGCAGGAAGGTGCCGAAGGTTGTTGCCGTTAGGAGCCGGGAGGAAGCCCTAGAGGCCGCGGAGCGTTACAGGCCCATTCTCGCGTTCGTCGGCCTCGAGCCTATAAGTGGGAAGCTGGCGGCACCCTACGTAGACCTGCCCCGGAACGGCGGGCGGCTCGTGGATATTCTGGAGCCCGTTGTTTCACGCATGGTGGAGGTTGAGCGGGAGCGCCGAGCCATAACCATACGTGTAGACGGGAGGAAAGTCGCCCTGAGGCGTTTCGTTAGGGAAATTGTGAGGAACACGATCTCTGCGATGCTCTCCTCTCTAAAGGGTGTGGAAATCAAGGACGCCGACAGAATCCTAGTGGAGGTGAGGAGGGAGAGCAAATCGGCATGAAATCCTCGTATCTACTCCTAGTCGCGATTCTCCTGTTGACGCGCCTCCCCGCATTATACGGCATCCACTCCACCCCGCACGGACGGGCATCCGAGACCTACACCATGTGGACTGTAAACCTCGGGGAGGAGCACGTCATAGAAATGCAGGCGATACCGGACGTGAATGGAGACGGGGTTAAGGACCTCTTCGTGGCCTCGAGGGTGGAGAACGACAGCTACCTTTACATCATCAGCGGTCGCAACGGCTCCATCCTAAGGGAGAGCGGCCCCCTAGGGTGTAAGATTAGGGGAGCCGTCTGGGTCGGGGGGTGCGCGGCGGTCTCCGTCGTGGAGGAGATAATAGTGTACGGCCCCCAGTTTCAACAACTATATACGCTGCCTAGGTTTGTTTCTCCAACCGCTAAGCTTCAGCCCCTCCGAGGCAACCTAATCTCTCTGAGCGTGGCTGGGGAGGGTGTCTACCAGCTGGAGGCATTCCGCCCGTTGGATGGCACCCGCCTATGGGGTGTTGAGTTCGCGGGTGTTAGAGACTGCTCCTTTCTGGCTACTTCGGGGGGGTTGGTGGCTTGCGCCTTCGCCAACGAATCCGGTTGGTACGTATCCGTATTGGACATGTGGGGGCGTAGACTGGCTTTAATCCCGATTGAAGGGTCTAACATGACCGACCGTCTAACCCTAAAGTTGTACGAGGGGGCGTGCTTCCTATACACCCTAGTGGGTGACTCCGGCGTCTTCGTGGGTTGCCTCAGCCTTGAGGGGGAGATTTGGAGGGTTGCGGTGGAGAGGCACCCGGAGAACGTAGGCTTTACGATTGGGGACGCTAACATGGACGGCGTGAGGGATGTAGTCTGCGTCTACGACGGAAATGTCACCCTCCTCAGCGGGAAGAACGGGGAGAAGCTGTACTCCACGGGGGTGAACACCCTCTACGTGGCGGACTTAGGAGCCACCAGCGAGGATGGGAGGGAGGTGGCGGTGCTAGACGCGGAAGGCTACATCCACCTACTCGCCTTCAGCCTCCTAAAAGCCACGGAATGTTGGGTGCGAGGCCCCTTCAGCTTAATGGAGATGTTAGGGGATGTAGACGGGGATGGGTTTAGGGATATAGTGCTTTCTCGCGGCGGCTTTATTGCGTGTTATTGGGGGCACTACGACGGGGAGCCCCCGGTGTTGGAGTTGGTGGAGCCGGAGAACGCCACCTCCACATCCGCTCCATACGTAACGTTTAGGGTTAAGGCGTGGGATGGGCAGAGTGGGGTGCACCGAGTGGTCTTCGTCGTAGACGGGGTGGAACATGAAGGCGCATACAACCCCACGCACAACGTCTACGAAGTCGGCTTAACCGTGACGGACGGAACACACTGGTGGTACGCCAAGGCCATAGACAGGGCGGGCCACGAGGCGCAAACCCCGATGGCCCGCGTTACCGTGAACACGAGCCTCCTAGGCTGGCCCGGGTGGGCTGACGACATCCTATTCCTAACGGTTGCAGCCGCCGTTCTGCTGGTCGCCCTCTACACCACGCTCCGCGAGTGGGAAACCCTCTAATTCACTCCTCCTTCTGCGGGTTTATGCTTGAGAACCACTCCATGAGTACATCCTCGCTCAACCCGCCGGAGTCCCTCAGAAGCGCCGCCTCCACCTCCTCCACGAACTCCCTAGAAAGCCCATCCGGCAGGGTGACATTCTCGTCTATCAGGTCTATGGGGAGGGGTAGACCAGTAGCCGGATTATGAACGCTCACGAGGTATGGGAGAACTACGCCTAAATCCACGCCAGCGGGAACCTCAAGGCAGAAGGGCGGGGCCTCGCAGCAGCGGATGAAATATCTCATTAACGTCGGGAGGTCTTCTGGCGCGCACGCTAGGTTCTTCCTAAAAATCACCTTCTCATAGTCGATAACCCAGCGATTCCATAGGTAATCTAGGCTATACTCTTCATACTCTTCATATACCCTCCTCAGGATGGAGTAGCGTAGGCAGTCAAGCCAAGTGGCGCCTTCGCCCAGCAGGTCCTCATAGGAAAACCAAGTCCTCGGGGGCATGAGTAGGGTTAGTATCATCTTATCATTTTGGCCTACGCAATGCTTCTCTCCTAAGTTTTTGAGTATCCAACCGTCTATAGCGGCTATTCTCACCCTCTTCGCTACTCCGACGCATCTCCCCGACTTAGCCAGCGTTGTGGTGAGGTCTCGCACACGCTTCACTAAATCCTCACCCCTACTGAACCCTTCAACCCCCACCATCCTGTCCATGATTTCGCTGCATCTCGCCCTGAATCCGTAGAAGTTTCCGTCTATGAGTACTAGGTCTACATCCTCCTCCTTCAGGCATCGGAGGGCGGCTTCCCTCTCAAGCTTCACGCAGAGGAGGCTCAGGATTATGTTCGTTATTCTGGGTTCCCCAACTTGGTCCTCCGTCAGCCACTCGCACTTGTAGTTCTCTTCTACCAGCTGGTCGCCCTCAAATACCATGTATCCGGCGGCGTAGATTCCAGCCCTTATGCCAGCCCTCTCCCTCGCCGGCAGCCACGACCCGTCTACGCTGGCCACCCTAAGCTCCCCGCACTCCCCCTCTATGGGCCTGAACTTCAGTATGCCCTTCAGCCTTCGGATGGCATCCACCTGGCGCTTAATCCTCTCCCTGCACCTCTTAGCCGCCTCCTCCGCGTGCGCGAAGAACTGATGCTGGAGGACGATGGGCAGCTTAGACCATTCGGACGCCTCCTCCACAACCATCAGCCACCCTCCCCAGGCCTGAAGGATATCAGTAGGGGGACGGGGGCGGGATTCATGCACCCTAGGAAGTAGAAGTGGCCCGTTGGGAGCTTGGTGAGGAAGTCCACGTCCACCCCTTGGTTGCCGAGGAGGTTTTCAGCCTCCATCCTATCTAGGGGGTGAATGCGGCCTATGAGGAGCGTGTTGAGGTTACGCCTCACAGCCGCGTTTATGCCTATCTCACCGGCCATACCCTGAGAGATGAGCGTGATGCAAAGCTTGTACGCCCTCCCGATGGCGCACAAATCCTTAATGACCTCCGTGGTTTCAACCTCTAAGCCTGAGGGCCTGTAGGGGCAGTACTGCGGGGCCTCATCCACGATGAGGGCTAGGTTCAGCTCCCGCTTCTCCCTCTCTATGAGCCTGCGTAGATACCTAGCAATTGTGAGGAATAGGGAGAGCTTCGTCTCCTTCTCGCCGCCGCTGAGGTCTATCACGCAGACCCGGCTCTCCCGAACCCTCTTAAGTAGGTCTTCAGGCGTCATCTCCCCCTTGATTACGCTTAGGTCCTCCTCGGTGAGCCTCTGGAGGCCCCTCCTAAACTGCTTCTGGTATCGGGCGACCTCCCCCTCCCTCACCTCGCCCCCCTCCACCATCTCCTCAAACACCTCATCGCAAAGCTCACCCATGCCGCGCCGGAACTCCCCAATGCTCTTTAGGTGGCGCCTCCACGGCTTCTCGTATATGATGTCGGTGAGGGCGAGGTAGGGCTTGCTTGAACGCCTATACGCGCCCCCATACCGGAAGTACTCCATCTTTGAGGCGAGGTACTCCACTATGGCGGCGTTGTCCAGAAGTAGGTCTCCGAGGTGCACCACCTTGTCCCTGAAGGGTGGATGCGACGCGTAGTCGTATCCCTTCCAGTCGAAGATGATGACGTTATACCCCGTCTTCAGTAGCATGGGTACCACGCGGTACTTAGCCAAGTAGCTCTTCCCGCACCCGGTGACCCCGAATATGCCTATGTGCTGCGGTATGAATTTCGGGTCTACGGGGACGAGCCAGCCCTCCATATCCTTATAATGCCCGATGAAGGGGATTTCACCATCCCAGTCGATCTCCTTCTTGAGGTACTCCATTGGGTTGTCTTCTTCTTCAAATATGTAGACGGGTGAACCCGGGGCTATCACCATCTTGTTCTGGGTGAATCCGTCCGTCACGTCTGCGATGACGGAGAGCCTAAAGTTGAAGTGTTGCTTTGCGTCGGATGGGCTCCTACCCCGCCTGACATACGCCAAACTGGGCCTGTAGACGCCTGAAACCTTCAGGTTTTCATCCACCCCATAGCCCTTTCTGCAGACGGCTAAAACCCTGTTCCCGCACTTATTCTCTATGAGAACCAAATCCTCTATTTTAACGAGGCTCTCCTCGCCCTCAGCCAGTATAACCCTAGCGTCCGTCTCGGTGGAGCCGCTGGCTATTACACCAATCTTTCGCATGCTCTCACGCCTAAGATTATGTGGTTACACCAAACAAATTTCCCTTGCGGTATCGCCGAATAGGAGATAAAGGGCGTCTACGCCGTCTCGGTTCACGCCCAAAAACGAACTCGTCAGCGCCGTGCCCAGTTACCTTAATAAAAGTAGGTGATCACCTTCGGCTCCCTCAGCCTCAGGTACCTCCCGTCTACGCTGGCCATGCACACCCCATTGAGGGGGCACCTCCCACGGCATCTGTAGCTTGAGTTCTCTTGGAGGGTGCAGGAGCGCTCCTTGCATTCGTTCTCCCCGCATGGGGGTTGCACGTACTTGCAGCAGCTCCTCCCTAGGTGCCAGAACGTTTGGTCCACTCGGGTTGCGTCCCAGTTTAGGTTTTCTCCGACGATTTTGTAGGCTTCTAGGCACGCTTTCCTCACCTCCATGTGCTCCCCCTCGGAGACGAACCTCCCGTAGAGGAGCTTTCTCCGCAGACCCTCGTCTACGACCTCGACCATGCCCGTTCTGAGGGCGACGCGCTGAAGGTGGTAATCAACCCCAACGGTTATGTTCCACGGGTCCCTCGGCGTGAACAACCCCTCCATCTGGAGTAGCATCGCAAAGACCATGGACTTCTTGGCTAGGGGGTCGCTGTACGCCCTAAATTCCCTCAGCCTGTCCACTAAGCCGCCTGACCCCCCAACATAACCCCCGCACTCCTCTAGGAGCTTCCCCACGCACCCACCATAGCGAAGCCGCAGAACCTCGGCGGCGTCCCTGAGCAGCGCCACCCTCTCCATAGGCCTCCTCGGCGGCGTCCCACCGACGAACCAACCCATGAACTCGCTTAGGGTGAGGTTTGCCATACGCTCCGCCCCGAAGGCGTCCGGATTGTTCTCGGCTACGACCCTCATGGCGTGGTATAGATATTGGCTCCCCCTGTATTGCTTGTCATCCACGAACCCCCGCATGCCTCTGGTGTCGTGGTTTATCGCCATGTAGTAGAAGAGGAGGCGTAGGGCTGGCTCCCTGCCTCCCAACCTGCTCACATCCACGGTCTTAATATAGCGTATGCGGATTCCCCTAACGGCGCTGGCGACTCCTCGGCATAATTCCTCACGAACTTCTACGCGTCCATGCATACCGGGAGTAGCGTGTGGGGCTAGTCTAATAAGCATATTCATCACCTACTTTTGGTAAGAATTTTTGCTCCTCCTCATCAAAAGTAAGGATTTTTCGTTAGCTTTGGTTAAATAGGCGTATTCTCCATTATAGACCGCCGATGAATCACCACGAAAAAAGCTTTGTAGTAGCATCTCTATCCGTTTTCCTCGTATCCCTCGCCACCGCATCCCCCATGGTTGTGCGTGCGGGTGGCGTAGGCGGGGGTATGGACGGTGCACCATGCGTCTACCTGCTGGTAAACTCCACCATCTACCCACCGCTGAAACCTTATTTGGAGAGGTGGGTGGATGATGTGGAATTAGAGGGCTTTAACGTTCTCTTAAGGGTAGTAGATGATGGAGACGTTCAGGAGATTAGAAGGCTGTTACGGGAAACCCCGAACCTAGTTGGAGCCTTACTGGTGGGGGAACTCCCAACTCCGTGGTTTGAGGCTCAGGAGCTGTGGGGCGAGTACGCCACGTACACCAACTACCCATGCCCCCTATACTACATGGACTTAGACGGCGAGTGGGGGGACAGAAACGGGAATGGACTCCTTGATTCCCACGATGGAGATGTAAAGCCCGAAATCTGGATCGGCATACTCAAACCACCCGCCGACCCATTAGATGAGCAGGTTGAGCTACTGAAGGAGTACTTCAACAGAAACCACCTCTACCGAGTTGGGGGCTACGCCCTCCCAAACAGGGCTATCCTCTACGTAGACGACGAGTTCATCAACTACTCGGGATACGAAAGTCAAGCGATGGCTGAGGCGTTTTCGGATATCACCGTGGTGACCGAGCCAGAGGGCACCAACGCAGAGGATTATATTCGGCGTATATTGCAGGGCTGGTGCCTAATACAAGTGGATGCGCACGGAGACCCCCACCAGCAACTCTTCCATTCCAGCGGATGGTCACGCGTAAGTTCCGAGGATATTCAGAGGGCGAACCCAAAGGCACCTTTCTTCGTAATTTACTCGTGCAGCTCGGGGAGGTATGCTGAGCTGGACTACATAGCAGGGTGGTACGTTTTCTCCGACTACGGGCTGGCGGCTGTGGCGTCTACAAAGGACTGGGCTGGGTTACTAATGGCCGAAGAGTTCTACCGCCACCTAAACCAGAGCGTGGGGGAGGCTGTTCTGAGGTGGGCTCAGTATGCGGCGGTGCGGCTGGAGCCGAAGTACTACCACGGCATAGTAATCATCGGTGACCCCCTCCTTAGGCTCGTGGAGATGGGCGTGGACACGGATGGAGACGCCCTAACCGACGTCTACGAAATGAGCGTTGGGCTGAACCCCAACAGCCGGGACACGGATGGGGACGGCGTCTCAGACTACAAGGAGGCTCTATCTGCGGAACTACCCAAAACAAGAGCGAACCCCGCGGGTGGAGGGGCACGGTGGCATCAAATCTTCCTCATGGGGCTACCCGCCCACTATACATTGACGCTCTTTAGCCTCGCAACTCTACTAATCACCGCCGCTCCCTTAATCATCCGCTCATCCCGAGAGAAGCATCCATGGTGTAGACATCGATGACGCACCCACCCGTCAAGGGGGATGAGTAGGAAGACCCGGCGGCCATCTTCGGTGGAATACCGCCAACTTAAAATACTCAACAACCCTCCACTCCTTTTGATTTACCATGCGGGTTCTCGTTGAGAACGCCGTGAAGTACGCTCTCGGAGGGGAGGCGGACTCATGAAGCTATCGAGCATGATTATGAACCTGAGGGAGTCCGCGACGCTGAAGATGCTGGAGAGGGCGAAGAGGCTGGAAAGGGAGGGCGTCGAGGTAGTATACCTGAACATAGGGGAGCCGGACTTCGACACCCCCCAGCACATAAAGGAGGCCGCGTATGAGGCGATGAAGTCCGGCTACACGCACTACACGACGAGCCGGGGGATACCCGAGCTGAGGGAGGCGATAGCGGAGAAGCTGAGAACGGAAAACAACCTAGACGTGAGCGCAGACAACATCCTCGTAACGCCCGGAGCCAAACAGGCAATCTTGGAGGCGGTCCTCGCTCTAGTGGATAGGGGCGATGAGGTTCTGATGCCGGTCCCGGCGTGGGTAAGCTTCGAGGAGATGGTAACCATGGCCGGCGGGGTCGTAAAGAGGGTGAAGACGACGGATGAATACAAGATAGACCCAGAAGCCCTAAATGAGAGCGTAGGGGATAAAACCAAGCTGATAATTCTGAACTCCCCAAACAACCCAACGGGCGCCGTCTACAGCAGGAGCGACTTAGAGAAGGTGGCTGAAATCGCGATGGATAACGAAATTTACGTTATATCCGACGAAATATACGAGAAGATAATTTATGAGGGCGAGCACTTCAGCATAGGCTCCATTCCCGGCATGGAAGAACTAACAATAACCATAAATGGTTTTTCAAAATCCTACGCCATGACGGGGTGGAGGCTCGGATACGCAGCCGGCCCCGAGGATGTAATATCCGCGATGAACAAGATCCAGCAGAACTCGGTTACGTGCGCAGCCGCCTTCGTGCAGAAGGCCGGCGTCGCCGCCCTTAAATCCCCTCAGGGTTTCACCGAGGAGATGGTGAATGAGTTTAGGAGGAGAAGAAGGTTTCTGGTGGATGAGCTGTCTAAAATTGAAGTCGTGGACGTTCGGATGCCTGAGGGAGCGTTCTACGTGTTTCCGGACATATCAAAGACGGGGATGAACTCCATGGAGTTCACGGACTTCCTCCTAGAGAAGGCTGGAGTTGTGGTTGCGCCCGGGAGGGCTTTCGGGGGCTACGACGCCAACATAAGGATATCGTACGCCACCTCGCTTGAGAACCTAGAGAAAGCAGTTGAGAGGATGAAGGAGGCGTTAAGCTCGTAGACGGGGCCGCCGGCCTGTCTACGGTTTCGTCCGATACTGGTGGGTTAAAACCCGCCTATTTATACACCGTTCTTAGCGTGTCCCTCCTCAGTCCCTGCCTTAGGCACTCGCAGGGAATCACGTCTTCGGGGTGGATATTCCCAAGGTTCACGTTTGGACCGAACTTCAGAATTAGGTAGACCTGCTGGTTCCTGAGGGGCGCCTCAAATATTAGGTCATCTACGTTTACGCTCTTCACAATTGCATCTAGCTTTGAGGCTCTCACCTCTCCACTTTCGTCGTATATGCCGGCTCCCTCCCCGCCATCCCCCGCCTTAACGACGACCTTAAAGACGCCCTCCCGAAGGTCCCTCTTAATGCCCTCCGCATACACCTCGCCGGTTAGGTCCCCCTCCCGCGGCTTCCTCATAACCTCCGAAACCACCTTAAATCCGTGCTCCCGCGCCGCCCTTATAGCGGCGAACCTCCGCTCATCGCTCATAGTTACCGTCTCATCAGAAACCTCAATCATCGAAAATCCAAGCTCCTCGGCCTCCTCCAAGAATTCATCCAGCGAATTCTGGGCTACGGCGATCTCGAAGGACGTGCCCCCGGGCATTACGTCGATCTCGTGCTCCCTGTAGAGCGCCACTTTCCTCTTTACTAGGTCTCTGTCTACGAGTCTTGACGTGGCGAACCCCAACTTAATGATGTCTATGTAATCCGCGGCTACTTCAACGAGGTCTTGGGCTGCCCTGAAACCCAAGCCCTCGTCTACAACCATAGTAATGCCCTTTTCCCTAGGTTTTTGCACAATTCTACCAGATAGGGGGATTGAAAACGCTCTTTCGAACGCCTTCATCCTCGGCACCTCTAGCTAGGTAAGAGGTTGTGAATTTAAGTTTTTCGGGTGGAGACTACAATAGCAAAATAGTAAATACTGCATTCCCGCTCCAATATGAGGTCGCAGCTAGAAGTTTTACATGCATAAGTTATTTTCTTGACCTTCAGGAGGCGAAAGAAATTATGAATCCCGAATCTATTCGGAATTCTCAGTGATGCGAGCGTCAGCACATAAATTTAACGTAATATTGCCAATTAGATTATGGGGTGCCCGTCTTTATATTCGTCGAGTAGTCTCCTAAGCTCCTCAATTGGGTTTCGGCTCTCGTCTACGCTTAGGTCTATGGTGGGTAGGTGTGGGTGGGCCACCAGCAGGGCTGAGGAGACGGCTCCCCTCCTGTCCCCGCCGGCATCCTCACCCGCCTCTAATGCCCGAAGGAGCCTTTCAGCCAGCGGCATCTTCCTCGATTCCTCAAATGCATCCACCATGGCCTCCAACACCTCAGCCCCCCTAATCAGGTTCCCCAGGGCCACGTAATCCCTGCCTAGGATGTGGCCGCTCCAAGCGGGGGTCAGATTGCCGGTGTGGGCGGCCTTCCTCCCGTCTATATCCATAATGGCTACCTGACGGTACTCCCGGCCTGGATCCTCCCTCAGGAGTGTCCTGAGCACCTCATCCGGCTTTAATCCACGCCTGAGCAAGTCGATGCCTCTGATGCCGTACATCACCTCCGTGTAGCCTTGGGTGGCGATGGCGCCGACCCCCGCCTCTATGTGTGGAACCCTGCGCCGAACACCACTAGCCCCAGTAGCAACCGCGACGCCCAACGCTCCGCTCTTAGGGCACCGAGCAACCATAGAGAAGGTTCCAGCCCCCATGCCCCTCACGTACCACAGGAACCTCCAGATATTTATTCCTCGTGTTTCATGAGTAGGTCTACTAGGGCTTTCTGGTCCACCTCAGCCCACGTCCTCCAGTCTAGGTATAGGTTCCCCTGCTCATCCTCGCCTAGGTAGCCCGCCCTTATGTACCTCATTAGGCCGGCCTTCACCCTCCAACCCGGCAGCTTCTCCTCGAGTAGCGCCTCAACCTCCTTCCTCGGCGCCTTTCCACCCCTCGCGGTGATGAATAGTATGGACGCCGCTAGCCCCGCTAGGTCGTCTATGCGCCAGCCGCAGTACTTGGCCTCGGTGGGGGTTAGGGTTCCCCTGAGGGTGATGTAGAAGCGGCTTTTCTTCCCGCCCTCCACGCTGGGCTCCTCCACCTCCCTCACGCGTAAATCCAACTCCCTAAGCTGCCTATCAAGTATTTCTAGGGCCTTCCTGTAGTCCGGGCCGAGGGCCCTCTTCAACTCGCTGGCTGAGGCGCCGGGCTTCCTGTGGCGTTTGAAGAAGAGCAGGTGGGCTGCCCTCCGCGCCTTCCTAACGTAGACGCCCCTACGGCTTACCCTCGGCAACCCTCCGCCTCCACTCCTCAAAGCTTATGGGTATGGGGATGGATACCGTGCATCCACCCTCCACACGCGGCCTAGGCTTTCTTAACGCCCTCAGCTGCATCCTCTCCTCTAGGGGGTAGACCTCCAACTTCGCATAGCCGTATGTTATTAGGAAGCTGGTGATGTACGCCCTTCGTATGGTTTTCTCGTATGTTTCAGCCACCACGAAGTCCCAGTAGTCTATCGGCTTATCCCCCGCCCTCTCCTTAAGCTCCGCCCAGAGCGCCTCCAGCTCCTCCTCAAAGTCCTCGGTTAATACCCTAAACTCCCCAGCCTCCGCGGCTGCCTCCGCCTCTTCCCGCCTCCACCTCTCGCTTAGTGGGGCTAGGCCTCCCCAGTACCGCAGGGCAACCTCTAGGCTGTGGGGCGTTATCTGCTCCAGCTCAACCACCGGACGCCAAACCTCTAGGAACATCTCGGCTAGAGCCTCCCTGCCGAGCCTCCTTAATTTGTCGATGAGGAGGAAGGGGTCCCTGTAGAGTGTGGTGGACCTGCTCTTCACCCAGTCCCCCTGACGTTTGACGATGGATGAGACTCCGTCCACCGCCTCCACGTCCAAGCATAGCTCCTCGGGGTTCTTCAGTTCGGGGAAGATTTCCCTGAGCGTGGATAGTAGGCTCCCCACGTCTACGGAGAACGGGTCTACTCCCTCCTCCACCGCCCTGCAGAGGTTGATTACGCGGCGGAGCCTCTCCAGCCTCCTAGACGGCAACCCCCGCCACACTCAAGTCCAACCATAACGCCGAGCCTATAAACTTTGCCAACGGCGGCATTCAAGGAAATTTATATATACCAAGGTTTACGTAAGTAAAACCAAGTTGACGCCGATAGAATTCGGCATTACACTGAGCATAATAGGGGTTGCCTGCGTCTTCTCAGCCCTCGCTGTGATAGCAATTCTATGCGAGGCGCTAAAATGGAAGTTTAAGGTGGAGGTGCCGAAAAAAGCGGTTGGGCAGCCCCCATCAGAGGATTTGCTGAAGACGGTGGCGGTTACAGCCGCCGTCATGGCTTATATGACCTCCACGCAACCTAGATTAGTTAAGGCGACGAGTGAGGTGAGCGGGAGTGAAGAGGAGGTTTAGAGTTACCGTTGCTGGTAGAACCTTCGAGGTTGAGGTGGAGGAAATCGGTGGGGGGGAGGTCGCCGAGGCTGCTCCCAGCGCCCCAGCTGCGCCCACGCCTCAGGCGGCACCTGCACCCCGCGCTGAGGAGGCGCCACCCGAGGTGGAGGTGGCTGGAGAGGCGGTGGTGGCGCCCCTGCCGGGGACTGTTAAGTCCATAATGGTTCGGGAGAACGACGTTGTGAACGCTGGGGACGTCCTTCTCGTACTAGAGACCATGAAGATGGAGAACGAGATATACGCCCCAAAGTCCGGCGTGGTCAGGAAGGTCGCCGTGAGGGAGAATCAGGATGTGAACTATGGAGACGTTCTGGTGATAATCGGCTAAAACTGAAAAAAGGGTGATGGCGGATGAACCCGATACTCGGCAACGCAATAATGATAGGGGTCGGCGCCCTCCTCATATACCTGGGAATCGTCAAGAAGTACGAGCCACTTCTACTGGTTCCCATGGGATTCGGCGCGATATTAGTTAACATTCCATACTCGGGGCTCATGGAGCCGGGGGGCTTAATGCGAGTCATCTACGACCTGGGCATAGAGAGCGAGCTTTTCCCGTGTCTACTATTCGTGGGGATAGGGGCTATGTGCGACTTTGGAACCCTGCTGGAGAGGCCTTGGCTTCTCATATTCGCGGCGGCGGGTCAGCTGGGTATATTCATCGCGTTGATGGCCGCCCTGCTCCTCGGTTTCAGCCCGCTTGAGGCGTGCTGCATCGGGATAATAGGCGCCATGGATGGGCCCACAGCCATCTACATCACATCCAAGTACGCCCCGCACCTCCTAGGCGCCGTCAGCGTCTGCGCATACTCCTACATGTCGTGCGTGCCCGTGATTCAGGTTCCGCTCTCTCGGATACTCACGACGAGGAGTGAGCGGCTTATCAGGATGAGGTACGAGCCAGCCGCCTACCCGAAGGTTGTGAGAATCCTATTTCCGATTATGGTGACGCTGGTGGCCTGCCTGCTCGCCCCACTCGGCACACCCCTGATGGGGAGCTTGATGCTTGGGAACCTGCTGAAGGAGAGCGGGGTTACGGATAGGCTCTCAAAGACCGCGTCTGAGGCGCTAAACGACATCATCACGCTGCTCCTCGCGTTCACCATAGGCGGAACCATGGAGGCTGGGCGGTTCTTAACGCTGAAGACGCTGATAGTGTTCGGGCTGGGGTTGGTGGCGTTCGTTTCAGCCATATCCTGCGGCATACTCTTCGCGAAGGCGGTGGCGTTCGTGACGAGGGGGAAGGTGAACCCCCTGCTCGGGGCGTGCGGCGTCTCAGCCTTCCCCATGGCGGCGAGGACCAGCCACATGATAGCGAGGGAGGAAGACCCGGATAACTGGCTGCTGATGCACGCAATAGCGACCAACAGCGGCGGGCAGATAGGCTCCGTGGTCGCTGGTGGCGTAATTTTAACCTTCGCCCCCCGTCTACTCGGACTAACTTAGCTAAAACTTGCGCCATCGGATTCTCGGAAGCGAGGAGCGCACCTTAAGGCCCACGTACGCGGCGAGAACCGCTTTTAAGATATCACCCGGTATGAATGGCAGAACTCCGAGCGACAACGCGGCGGTGAGGTCGTTAACCCAGTGGGTTAGCTGGAGGACTCCTAATCCATAGATCAGTGTTGTGCCGATGAGCGCCCCAGCGAGAATCCGCCTGAAATCGCCGTCTCCGCCAATCTCGGCGACCTTCCCAGCGACGAAGGAAGCTGGGGGGAAAGCCATTAAGTACCCCCCGGTTGGGCCGAGTAGCACGCCCACTCCGGCTCTTCCACCAGCGAAGACCGGAAGTCCAGCGGCTCCCATGGCTAGGTAGAGGAGCTGGCTTAGGGCGCCTAGGGAACCTCCTAGGAGTATCCCGGATAGGTATACGAAGAGGGTTTGGAGGGTGATGGGGACCGGGTAGAGGGGAATCTGGATGTACGCCCCAACGGCGGTTAAGGCTGCGAAGGGAGCGGTGAGCGCAACCCTCGTAGCCTTAACCCCCAAATTCGTGGGCCTCCCGGACAAGGGGTTCGCGTGGGAGGGCGATAAAAGTTACTTCGGCGTCCATACCCGTCTACGTAAACTATATACTTGGGGTTACGCGTAGTCTACGGAGACGGCGTATGTCAGAGGGCGAGGAGAAGAAGAAAAGAGAAAGCGGGGTGTGGACCTACTACAAAATTGAGGGAGGTAAGCTAATTCGGAGGCTCCCCTTCTGCGAGAGGTGCGGCCCAGGCCGGTTCATGGCGGACCACGGCGACCGATACGTCTGCGGTTACTGCGGTTACACTATATACAAGAGGGCGGGTGAGGGCTCAGGTGGGGAGTCCCGGAAGTGAATTTTACTGCCTTGGGATAGAGTCCACCGCCGACGACTTCAGCGTGGGTGTTGCATCCTCCACCGGGGAGATACTCGCCAACGTCATCAGCGGCTACATACCGGAGGAGGGTGGGATACACCCAAGGGAGGCGGCTCGGCACCACGTTGAGGTTGCCGGCGAGGTGATTAGGGAGGCGTTCTCAAGGTCCGGCGTCAGGCCAAGGGACATATCCGTCATCGCCTTCTCCCAGGGCCCCGGGCTTGGTCCCTGTCTACGGACCGGCGCCACGGTTGCTAGGGCGTTGGCGCACTACCTGCGTGTGCCGCTGGTCGGCGTGAACCACTGCGTTGCGCACGTGGAGATCGGCAGGCTCGTGTGCGGCGTGGACGACCCCCTCACCGTCTACGTCTCAGGCGGGAACACGATAGTCACCTCCTATGAGGGTGGGCGTTACCGCATCTTCGGGGAGACCCTAGACATCGCCCTCGGAAACTGCCTAGACGTGTTCGCTAGGAGGGCGGGCCTGAAGCAGGCGCCGGGTAGACCCTTCGGGGCGCTCGTGGAGGAGCTCGCCGCAAAGGGCGGCGAGTTCATACCCCTGCCATACACCGTGAAGGGCATGGACCTATCCTTCAGTGGCCTGCTTACAGCCGCCACAAACGCCCTAAAAAGTGGGAGGTACCGCTTGGAGGACCTGTGCTACAGCCTTCAGGAGGTGGCGTTCTCCATGCTCACTGAGGTGACTGAAAGGGCCCTGGCGCATACCGAGAAGGATGCCGTTCTCCTCACGGGAGGGGTTGCCGCTAATAAGCGCCTACAATCCATGCTGAGGACCATGGCGGAGGACCATGGAGCCCAATTTCACGTGGTTCCGAAGCAGTACGCCCTAGACAACGGGGCTATGATTGCTTGGACGGGCGTCCTCGCGTACAAGTGTGGGTTAACAATCCCCATAGAGGAGAGCCACGTGAAGCTTAGGTGGAGGCTGGACGAGGCGCCCGTCCCGTGGGTTAGGAAGGTAGACGCCGACTTAATCGCCAAACCGGGATAGGACGCCCTCAGCCTCTAGGCTCGCGACGATCGCCTCCACAGCCGCTGGTATGGTATGCTCGGTGGCGAACGTCACCCCGGGGCACAGGTCTACAACAACCGTGGCGAATCTAAAAACGCCCTTTGGAACACCCTCGCGGGCGCCAGCCAAGACGTTCACCCTCCCACCCCAGAGGAATGCATCCGCGATCTCCCTGAACGCCTTCCCCACGGGGATGCCCGTTGGGTCCGTGACCATGATCGGCTCTCCACGCCGCTCCCTCACGAGCTGGTATAAATTGTAAAGCCGTATGGGAACCCTACGGACATCCCTGGCGTACGTCCTGCGTTGAACCCGGAGCCTCGCATCGCGCCCCTCCGCCAAGCCCTTAAGGAACCCCAGCAGTTCATCCATGTCTACGGGCCTGTATGGCGCGACGACTAGCTCGCCGAGTTCGAATGCTTGGGCAGCCCTGCCGATTCTAACCCCCATCCGGTTGGAGCCCTCCCCGAGGTATGGAAGCTGGATGAATGATATTCTACGCAGGAAGTGCAGAACCGGGTGCTTCCCTGGCCATAGCTTCCTCCTCACGGCTTTTCCGGGCGTAACCGCTATGTAGGCCCTCTCCCCGATGATCTCCACCCACAGTATCTTATCTGGGTTCGTGAGGTCTACGTCGGCGCCGGTGGCATCCTGTACGGCGGCGCCGGCGCGGATGTTCACATCCACGCTGGTGAAGCTGTGGCTCCCCCTCCTCGTCGTCCTCACAGCGAATGTTTCCCCCGCGGAGAACTTCTCCCTAGCAACGCTGGCCGCGGCGGCTGCGATCGCTTCTAACTCCGCATCAACCTCCTTGAGGATGAGATACGCGTACTCCACCTCTGGAACCTCCCCGTAAATCCTTTTGAGGGCGGCCTCCGGGCTCTCCAATCCATCAATGGCCACTAGGCCCAGAAAACCGCCCGGCCTTGGGATTACGTCTCCACCGACTGCCTCCCGGATTCTGGCCGCGGCCACCTCCTCAAGTCCCCTAGGCGTCTTCGCTAAAATCTGCATGAGGCGTCTCTCCCCCGTGAAATGGTGGTGCACGCGGATTTAATCCATCTCCTCCGCGGGTTTGGATAGGAGCTTTGATTTTATGAGGCCCACGTGGCGTAGGGGGGATATTACCTTAGCCCTGTTGTAGATGTCGGATGCAACCTTACCGAGAACGGCCTCCTGAACGAACTGGGCGAAGGTGAGGGACTTAGCCTTCTCCTCGAGAACCTCCCTCATGATGGCTCGGATGGCCCTCTCTTGGGATGTCTTTATGCGCGTGAGGGTGAACGCGGCGGCGGTCACCCTAAGCGTGTAGCCGTCCTTCGTCGTGACATCGAATATACCAGTTACCTTCGTGGTTCTCCGCCTCACGAGGCTTCGGAGGAAGTCCCTTGAGTATTCATGCCCCTTGAATATGGTCTTCGCCCTGTTCCCCTCGACGTCTACGATTTGGAAGTACAGCTTTATGGTTTGGTGGGAGAAGTCGTCCGTTATGTCGTACAGGGTTGACTCCATCACCCTCCCCACGAGCTTCTCAGGGCTGTCGCACGGCACCAAGTTCAGCTCCTTCTCCGCCCCTAGGTAGGGCGGGGAGAGCACCATGAACCACCGCTTACGCCTCCACCTATCTCTAGCGGCGCGCCTCTCCCTGCGAGCGGCCCTATCCCTGCGGGACATCCTAAGCACCCTCCCCCCTCGGCCACGAGAGGCTCCTCGGTATTGAGTATTCTCCGAACGCCTCCCGGATTTCGCTGGGCCAGTCGTCGGGGTTGAAGCCGTGCTCGGCTAGGAAGGCGGCCACCCACCTAGAGAGCCCCAGCCCTGTGCATCCGGTCCATATCTCCCTGTTCTTCACCTCCCGGATTTTGAAGGCGTCTACGAACTTCCTCTTGTGCACGAAGCAGCCTGCAACCTCCAACCACTCAGCCTCCTCCCTCGGGCCTCTATACGGGAGGTAAATCTCTACGTCGTAGGCTGGGACGTTCCAGCTGTCGTGCACATCAACCGCGATCTCGCCCTCCCTCATGTAGAATGGTATGGCGGCGACCACCCTCCACTCTAGGTCGAGGATTTCATCCGCCACCTCAACGCACCTGTCCACTATGCTGTCCCTAATCTCGACCACCTGCTCTGGGGTCCCCACGTACGTGAGTTCTATGCGTTGGAACTCCTGAACCCTCACCAGCCCCTCCACGCCCCCACCCTCCCACCTGTAGGTCCAGCCGGAGCAGTCATAGTACTTGAAGGGCATGTCCTCAACCCTGAACGTCTCCCCGCCGTAGAAGTACCAGAATGGCTCGCACTGGGCTGGAGCGAGCACGTACGCTGGGTCTTTAATTATCCCCTTCAGCACCTCCCTCGGGGCCTTCCTCCGAACCTTAAAGAGCTTCTTGAATTCGTCGAACGCCTCAGGCTCCCTCGGAGGTGGACACACGTAGTACATGCCCTCGGGTATGTCGTCTAGGTAGCCCGGCATGCGCTCCATCACCTCTAGGGGTATGAGCTTTGGGAGTAGGAAGGGCTGGAAGCCCAGCTTATGCACCACCTCCCTGAGGAGCACGCTCTTAATCGCCTCGAAGAGCTTCGCGTAGGGTGTGGTATATATCCACTGCCCCCGACCCGGAAACTCCTTAACCCACCCAAGTTCAACCGCGACCTCCGCGGGGTCCCTGCTAAACTTCACCGGCTTGGGCTTTCCAACCCTCACTATTGGTAGCGCCTTTGTCGGTGGGGGTGGGGGCTTCACCGCCCTCTCAACGGTGGACTGCGCGAGGTCTACCACGCGGTCCGGTATGGCCTGCTTCAGCTCCTGATAGGTGAGGGAGGATAAGGCGACGGTGACACGGTCTCCGTCCACCCTAGCGTCATCCACTCCGGGAATCTTCCTTAGTTCATCCACCACGCTGGCTGGTATGGGCGCACCAGCCCTCCACGAGACGGTGAAGTCCCCAACTTTGATGTCCCTTATTCCGATTCTGAATTTCTTCCCGAGGATGGGGACGAGCGCCTTCCTAATCCTCAGTATGGCGGCTGGCGCCCTCACGTACGGCCCGGACTCGATGGTCATCCTGAGCGTGGAGCCGGAGAGCTCCCAGCTTGTTATCTTGGAGGCTTCGTCTCTTCCCTTCGCTGGTGCACCCTTCACTAAGAGTTCTTGATTTGCCTGCTCCACAAATTCCTCTAGGTCTCGTTTCGCCTCTTCAGCGTCTCCGCTCAGTATGAAGGTGCAGGTCAGCTTCATCCTCAACTCTCGCATTACGCGTCTTCACCCCTAACTTGAATCACATGGATGCACCGCATCAGGGTTTATAACTCTTTACTGAACGCGAATTTAAGCGTGGGAGATTCCGGCTGGAACCGTCTACGCTGCTTCGGTCGCGGATATCGCCCTCTCAGCGGCTTGTATGCACGCCAGTAGGTCATCCAACGTCGCGATTAAGCTCTCCATGCTCCGTTTGCAGTATATCTCCACGACAACGTTGGAATCCTCCACCCTAGTTTCAATAACTAGCCCCGGTGGGGTTTTAAGGTTGTCCGGCGTCACGGCCTTGGCTATGGCCTCCGCCACTCTTTCCGGGTAGCCTAGCCTAAGCTTCGCCTCTATCGCCAATTGCTTCCCCCACCAGCTTATTCACCAGGGATATGAAATCCTTCACGCGTTCCCTCGGAACTTGCGCCCCAGCGGCGACATCGTGTCCCCCACCGATGCCGGAGCACCTCTCCGCGGCTACCCTAGCGACCTCCCCGAGGTTCACGGTTGGGGCTCCGGGTCCCAGCCTCATGGAGAACTTGGCGGCGTCCCCCTCTATGAAGGCGTATGCCACCACTGGTTTCCTAGAGCCGGGTAGGCTGGATGCGACTAGGGACGTGACGGTTCCCACGAGTCTCTCGCTTATGCGCCCTCCGCCGTGAATTACGTAGACGCTCTCCAGCTCCTCCAGACGCCCCGGCTCCCCGTAGACCCAGCTCATGGCGTCCATGAGGGTCCTCCTATACTCATCCAGCGTCTCACGCGCCTCCTTCAGGGTGTTTGAGCGGTCTCCCATGCAGATGGAGACCCCCAAGCCGGCTCTGTCCATGCGTCCGCAAGCGTTGAGGAGGGACGCGAACTCCCTCCCATCCCGGAGCGGGGTCCACGGCTCCTCCCTCACGAGGACGTAGACGGCTCCAACGAGCTTAAACGCCTCGTCCACGTTCAGCCCCTGAGAGAGCATGTGCTCCGTGAGGAGCGAGAACACTCTCTCCCTCTCCTCCTTCGTGAGTTCGCTGGCCGTTCTCCACCGCTCCCCATCCTTCAACTTCACCCCAGCCTTAACGAGGAGCGCCAAACAGCGGTCCTCCTCGCCCGTAATCCCCGGAATGTAGGGGTTTGTGGTGTGGGCTAGCGCCTTATGCACGGGCCTCGTCTCCCGCCCGTAGAGGAGGAGGTCCTTCTCCACGCGTAGGTATCCGGCATCCACCGCGTCCCTTACCACCAGCTCGTTGACGCCCCCTAGGCTCCTATCTCCGTATTTGTCTTGGAGGTCTCCGAGTGCGCCCACGACCGCTAAGTAGGCTAAATCCCTATTCCTCCCGTCTACCTCCCTTGCTAGGAGGTATGCAACCCCAGCCCCGCTGATATCTCGGGCTCCGTCTATGCCGTGGAGGTGGGGGTTCACTTGGAAGACGTTTGGGGTTGGGCTTCCAACTGGCGGGTGGTGGTCTACGACGATGATGGGAACCTCCCTAAGCCGCTCACCAATCAGGTTCAGGTATCCACTCCCCATATCAGCGAATATTATGGGGCTCGGGGCCTCGCTGGCCAGCTCGGATATGACATTCTCGTCCAGCCACCTCTCTATACGTATCCTGAAGGAGGCTGATAGGCGGTGGAGGCATCTGCCCACAACCCCAGCGGCGGCCAGCCCGTCAGCGTCTAGGTGGGACACAACCCGTACGTATTTGTCTTCGTCCACCCAACCCCGGAGAATCTCGGCTGCCTCACCAGCCGCGTCTAAAAGCTGAGGTAACCCCCCGTCCATCGCCCCGCTGCATCCCCTAAATCTGAAGCTTCACTTTATCAGTTAATATCCCCTTACGCCTGTAGTACTTCTCCAGCCTGTGGATGCGGGACTCTATGAGCTGCAGGGCGCGCTTATTATGGTAGTCCTTCCTGTGCTTCTCCAGGTGCGCCCTCAGCCTAGCCGCCTTCCTCAAGAGGTTCTCCAAGTCTTCAGGTATCGGCTTAGCTAGGCCCCTCTCCCTAAGAATCTGCGTTATGGACTTACCCGTGATATACTTAACGAGGGGCACCCCGTACTGGTCCCTGAGTATTATCCCGATCATGCTCGGTGGGTGACCCTCCTCCGCCAGCTTCACGACGAGGGCCTCCACCTCCTCCGGCGTGTAACTGCACCAAGGTGGGGGCCTCTTGCTGACCGGCCTCGTGGAGTGGGACTTCCCCTTCTTCCTCCCCTTCTTCGTCAAAGCTTACTTCACGCCCTTAATGGGTGGTGGAGGGCGGGCTTAAAAGCTTTGTTGGTCCCCCAGCCTACCAAGATACCACTTTATGAAGCTTTTCACGGCTCTGGCCCTATGGGAGTAGGCGTTCTTCTCCTCCGTGGACATCTCGGCGAAGGTTCTCCCATCCCCCTCATCCGGTATGAATATTGGGTCGAAGCCGAACCCCCGGGTTCCCCTCTCCTCCGTGGATATGCGCCCCCTCACCACCCCGACGAAGCATAGGGGTTCACCGCTTCCTCCATCTGAGTATGCGATGGCTGAGCGGAACTGGGCGCTC
>CAZKUI010000004.1:0-33659 GCA_964555905.1 uncultured Candidatus Bathyarchaeia archaeon
GAATCCCGAACTCCATCTTCAATAATACGGCGGGTATCCCGCAGAAGGCGGCGGCCGAGGAGTGGCACAGGTCCACCTCAGGGTACTCGTAGGCGAGCACCCTCAGGAGGTGCTGTATTATGCGGGAAATCTCCACGGTGGACGAGACGCTTAGGTTCTGGTAGAGGGGATCCTCAGCCAGCTCCTGACGGATTACATCCCACACGTATCTGCTCCTGAAGGTTTTCTTGTAGTCGTGTTCCCTGAGGAATAGGTGCATCTCGTATAGGGATTGGGCCACGGCCTCGGGGTTCTTACCGCCGTTCTTTACCTCCCTGATGAACCTCCTGAAGTGCGGGGTGAACTGCCGCCTTATTTCCCAGTCCTTGGTGTTCAGCCTCCGTTTAATCATCATCTTTATGGGCTCGCCGTGAAATTCCTTGACTAGCTCCGTCCCCCATAGGGGTATGGACGCTAACCCAATCACGTTCTCCGGGAGATTATAGCAGGGCTTGAAGAAGGGTGTGGGGAGCACGGCGGCAACGATGAACTCAAATTCCCTTAGGTTTGTGATGAGGTCGTCTGTCCAAGTGCTCACCCCGCCTTTGAAGTAGGGGTATGTCCCCTCGGTGAGCATGAGCACCCTCATGCTGGGGCTACCTCGCGTCCCGCTTCTTACCCCTATAGGGCTTGAATAGGGGTACATCCCCAGCGCTGGGCTCGGAGCTCACCTTCCCGGAGATGGAGTCGGCGACCTCCATAAGCCTCTGTGCAGTCTCGTACTCCTCAGCCCACATGTAGCACTTAGCAGCCATCCTGTAGCCCCAGACGGTAGACGTCGGCGCTATAGACGACGTGGATTCGGCGTACTCCCGGTATTTATCCCCAGCCAGCCGAAACAGTTCCAGCGCCTCGTCCCTGCGGCCAACCCTTAACAGGCACTTAGCCGCCGAGAGGTAGCCCAACGCCGCCATGGCCGCGTTCTTGCCGTCCTGCCTCCTCGCCTCCCTCAGGTAGTGCTCCGCGGCCTCCTCTAGGTTTCCCTCCCTCTCCAGCCTGGTCGCTAGGAGCCACTCGCTTTTCTCCTCGCTTACCTTTTCAACCCACGTTTTTTCCTTCATTTCTAATACCTTCGGTACATATCATTGATTAGCTATGTTCTTATACGGAGAATATCTAAATAAGCGTAATGAATTGGAGGTAACTACGATTGATTATGGAGAGGGTTGAGACCGGCATTGAGGGTCTTGATAACCTGCTAGGCGGGGGCTTCCCGAAGAATAGAACCGTTCTGGTGGCGGGGGAGACGGGAACCGGGAAGACCATATTCTCCCTTCAGTACTTGTACAATGGGGCTAGGATGTATGGGGAAAGCGGGGTCTACGTTACCATAGACGAGAAGCCCGAGCATGTGGTGGAGGATGCAGCCTCCCTAGGCTGGGACTTAGAAGCACTCATCGACAATAATCTGCTCCTCATCGTGGAGTTAACCCCCTACTTCACCAGCCTGAGGCGGTTGGACGCTAAGGAGATCGTGGAGAACCTGAGAAGCTACATCACGGAGATTCACGCCGCGAGGTTGGTGATAGACCCCGTGGCTCCGCTCATAACCCGGAGTGAGGAGCCCATAGAACCCGCCTTCGCCCAGGCCTACGTGAAGAACTACCTACGCCGCCTATTCTTCTCCCTAGACGAACTTAACGTAACCACCGTAGCCACCTCGGAGATTCCAACCGGGACGAGCCAACTCAGCAGGTACGGGGTGGAGGAGTTCTTGGCGTCCGGCGTCATAGTGCTCACGTTGAGGAGGGAGGGTGGAAGGTTCCATAGGGAGATGTATGTGAGGAAGATGAGGGGTGTGAACCACAGCATGGACATCTATCCGTTCATTATCGAGCAGGGTAGGGGTATAGTAATATCTATTTAGAAAATTTTCATATACCCCTAAGTGGGGAGTCTAGTGTTGAAATTGTCTACGGGGATACCTGTTCTGGACGACATGCTTGGTGGGGGGGTCACCCGCGGCTCCAGCACGATCCTCTGGTGCGCCCCCTTCGTAGACGGGGCAGTCCTCCTTCACCAGTTATGTCATGGATGGCTGAAGCGCGGAATGACGGTCATCTACTTGGTGAATAACAAGCGACCTGACGTGGTGTTCGAGGATGCTGAGAGGTACGGGTGGCCCCTCAGGGGGTACGCGGAGGAGGGGAAATTCGTCGTCGTAGACGCCTACACCGCCTTGATGGGTGTGGAGAGCCCCGAGAAGTACGCCGCCTCGGACCCCACGGACATAAATGACGTAAGCGAGGCGGTACTCCAAGCCATTAAGGACGTGGGGGCTCAGGACGCCCTACTGGCGGTAGACTCCCTCTCCATCATGTTGGACATGTGGGGCGCCGAGGCCGTGGAATGCATTTCTAACTGGAATAGGTGGGTTGCCGTGAAGGATTTAGTGGCCATCTACTTATTTAACGAGTGGAATTACGAGAAAGAAACCAAGGATAAATTGTTCAGCTTATGCGATAACGTAGTATCCCTCCAAGTCATCGAGAAGAATGTAATCACGGGGGACGTGTTCACTGTGAAGAAGGTGAATGGAAGTCCCGTGGAGGAGCGTGTCGTGCCGTTCAAGTACCTAAAGCCCGGGGGGCTCCACGTCTACGTCCCGAAGATACTCGTCACGGGTCCCTACCACGCTGGTAAGACGACGGTGGTGCACGCGCTATCCACTAGGGCGGTGAGCGTCCAGAGGCGCGGAACCACGATAGCCCTAGACTTCGGCCACCTAGAATACAAGGGATTCACGGCGGACCTCTTCGGAACGATCGGGCAACAGCGGTTCGACCCCATTCTGGAGCAACTGGGCGGGGAGTCCCTAGGCGTCATACTGGTCGTAGACAGCACGAAGCCCGAGACGTTCCCGAGGGCGTTCGAGATGCTGAGGAAAGCCCGCGTGTACGGCCTCCCCTTGGTGGTCTTCGCAAATAAGCAGGATCTACCGGGGGCTTTAACCCCGGAGGATGTGCGCAAAAGCATGCATCTCCCGCCCGACGTGCCAGTGATCGGCACCGTAGCTACGGAGAAAAAGAATATATATGAAGGGTTGGAGAGACTACTTAAAATGATATTCAAGGTGGGTTAAGATATGTCAAAGGCCCATGGAATTAAAGAGATGCTCACCGAGGTTCTCGTTGAATTAAACCGTGGGGGCACGGCGTACGCGTCCGCGGTTGTTTCTCGCGACGGCCTCCTCATGGCTAGCGCCATGCCCGAGGACTTGGACGCCGAGACCTTCGCGGCTATGACCGCCACCATGGTTGGAGCCGCTGAAACGGCATTCTCGGAGTTGAAGCGCGGCGTGGCGGAGAGGGTGATCGTGGAGGGGGGTAGGGCTAAGATCGTGGCGATGGGCGCTGGGAGGGAGGCGCTCCTAGTGACCATGGCGGAGCCGGATGTCACTCTGGGGCTGCTCCTACACCAGATGGGGAAGGCGGCTGAAAAAATAAAGAAAATTTTATCGTAGACGGGTGAATTTTTCTCCCCCTGATGGGTTTTTGGGAATCGTTTAAGGGCTCCCCACAGAATAGATAATTTTGTGAGCGGCATGGAGGAAGCCGTAACCATACTGCAACACCCAAGCGTGAAGGAGGCGCTCAACGCCCTCCGGAAGGCGCTCTCCAGCCGGCGCGTAATCCTCTTGGTTGGAAGCTGCCGCGTGGATTACCGGGGGAGGGCTGAGTCAAAGCTGGAGTTGGGGGATCGCGTCGTCCTCATAAAGGAGGACGGCTCCCTCCTCGTTCACCGCCCCTACGGATACGAGCCCGTCAATTGGCAACCCCCCGGGTGTATGTTCCAAGCTGGTTTGAGGGAGGATTGCCTCCAGATTAGGGCGGTGAGGAGGGCTCCGAGGGAGTCGGTCTCCATCACCTTCAATAGGGTCTACCTCCTAGCGGTCCTCCGCCTAGTTGACGCGGGTGCATTCGCACTCCACGCAACCGAGGAGGACATGCAGAGGGCTGTATTACTGGAGCCAAGCCTCATAGAGGAGGGACTTAGGGCAATCACGTACGAGAAGAGGGTTGAACCCGGATTCATAGACGTCTACGCCGTAGACAGCCGGGGGCGCCTCGTGGTGGTGGAGATTAAGCGCGGAACCGCTGGGAGGGAAGCCGCCCTCCAACTCCACAGGTACGTTCAGCACGTGAGGGCTACCGCAAATCAGGAGGTGAGGGGGATTCTAGCCGCCCCGAGGCTCGCGAAGGGCGTCCAACGCCTACTCACAAACCTAAACCTAGAGTTTAAGCGGTTAGACCCAAAGAAGTGCGCCGAAGTCCTAAAGAGGGCGGCTAGTAGGCGCCTCACGGAATTCGTAGACGGAGGTAGTGCGCCGAAAACCTAACCGCGCATGTGCGGAAAAGCGTTATAGCCTCTTCCCCCCAAGATTAGTGGCGTGGGGGCGTTGCAGGGTGGAGATTGTTCCAATCGCCTTCGACAGCATGGGGACTAGGAGCATGTGCACTTATGTGCGCACGAGCGACGTGGGGATACTCATAGACCCCGGGGTTTCATTGGCCCCGAGCAGGTATGGCCTCCCGCCACATCCGCTTGAGTTTCAGCGCATGGAAGAGCACCACGCGGAAATCGTCCGTTACGCCGGCGAAGCCGAGGTCTTCATCGTCACCCACTACCACTACGACCACCACCTCCCGGATGAGCCGGAGCTCTTTGAGGGGAAAATCGCGTATCTGAAGCACCCAACGGAGAACATAAACAGGAGTCAGAGGGGTAGGGCGAAGTACTTCCTAGAGCAGCTCAGGGGGTACCCGAAGAGGCTTGAGTACGCGGATGGGAATGAGGCGAGGTTCGGGGGCACGCACATCAGGTTTTCCCCGGCAGTCTGCCACGGGACGAACAACCGCCTAGGGTACGTGGTTGAAATCTCAATAGAATGCGAAGGCGAGAAGCTCGTGTTCACCTCCGACGTGGAGGGACCCGCCTTAGAGGAGCAGATTCAATTCATACTGGAGGAGAAGCCGGACACGCTCATCGTAGACGGGCCCATGACCTACATGCTCGGTTACAGGTACTCCCGCGCCAGCTTGGAGAAGTCTAACGAGAACTTGGTGAGGGCTATTAGGGAGGCGGGCGTCCAACGCATAATCATAGACCACCACTTCATGAGGGACCTCCAGTACAGGGAGAGGATAGGACCCGTCTACGAGGCGGCTAGGGACGAGGGAGCCGAGGTTCAATCCGCCGCCGAATTCGCCAAGAAGCCCGTTGATATGTTGGAGGCGCACAGGAAGGAGTTATATAAGGGGGATTATAAGAGCCCAACCGGGTAAAATCCCTCCATTCCAAAAAGCTTTTAAATCGTGGACGAACATAACTACGACACATGCCGTGGAATGCAGGGCTGATTCTAGGCATTAGGATTAGCTACGCGGAGTGGGTGAACTTCGCGTTAATCCTCGTCTACAACTTGTTTGTCATATTCTACGTCTCCAAGAAGGTCTACGAGCGCTGGGGCGTCTACATGGGGAGGAAGTGCATCCACTTCCTCTGCGGCGGCGTCAGCATACTGCTTGCGCCATACCTATTTGATGACGTTTTCCTGCCGGTTCTCATGTGCGCCGCCATGACTCTCCTAACGTTGTTTGGGCATCTGTGGCTAGGTCCATTCAAGTGGTTTCAGGTGGAGGGTAACTACGCTGATGTCTACTTCTGCATCATGTTCACCCTATTGGTGGGCGTATTCTGGGGCTACAACCCGTGGATCGGAATTCTCGCATGTCTATTCATGGCGTGGGGGGACGGAATCACAGGCGTAGTCAGGAACATCGTCTATAAGCGTAGGACGAAGGGGGCCTGGGGGAACCTAGCCATGATACTCCTATGCGTACCCCTAGGCTACGCCCTCCTAGGCTTGGTAGGCGCCATCGGAGGCGTCTTCGCCAGCGTCATAGAGAAGTTCGAGTTCATAGACGATAACATATCTGTACCCATAGGCTCAGCAGCCGTCATGAGCCTACTCTACACGCCTGTCGTACGCGCCGCCCTCATGAGCCTAATCTAGCAACCAAAAATTAATACCCAATCTCGGTGCAACGTAAATTGGTAGAGCGAATTGAATAGGAGAGTAGGCATATACACCGTAGTTTTGGTAGTCCTCTTGGGGATGACCGCCTATGCGTATGTAGACCTCCAATCTAAGTACGTAAATCTGCGAGATAGCTACCTAAAGCTGATGGAAGATTATTCCAATCTAGCGGAGGAGCACGAGGAACTAGCGGCAAAGTATGAGAGGCTCCTCCTGGAGGTAAACCGGACGCTGGAACCCTCGGTCTCGGTTACGCCCCTCAACGACGGGGAATACTATGAAACAGCCCTGAGGCTCATCAACTCCGCCAACGAAAGCGTCTACATCATCATGTACGCCGCCAAGTACGACCCGGATGACCCCGTAGACCCCGCCAACGACCTCCTTGGGGCGTTGGTGGGGGCGGCACATAGGGGAGTTAGGGTGTGCGCGATTCTTGATGACGAGGTAGGTTGCAACGAGGAGACTCTGAGCTACCTTCAATCAGCTGGTGTAAACGCAACGTACGACCCGAAGGATGTGAGAACCCACTCAAAAATCGTGATTGTTGACGGATATTTGGTGCTTATTGGAAGCCACAACTGGACTGAGAGCGGCTTGGCGTACAACCACGAGACGAGCGTCCTAGTCTCCTCTAGACAGTTCGCTCAGCTTGAAATCGCATATTTTAACTCGGTGTGGGCGGAGGCCTCCTAGGTGGAGGGGCGCTACGTCTACCGCAGGAATCCGGATGAGTGCCGCGAATGCGGCTTCTGCGAGGAGCACATTCTATGCCCCGGAGTTGGTGGGTCCACCATCCACAGGCCGGAGCGGCTATGCGTTGGTTGTGGGGTGTGCTACGTAGCGTGCCCCTACGAGGCGGTTGAAGCCGTGACGGATGAGACGCCCAGAAGCACCGTTCGCATAGTCGTAGACGGGGAGGTCTACGAGGTCCCGGAGAGGACGACCGTAAGGCACGCCCTCCAAACCCTTGGATGGGAGTTCACGAAAATTCCGGTGGAGGGTCGCCTCTACGCCCCCTGCGAGACCGGCGGCTGTTATGCCTGCGCTTTACTCGTAGACGGGGAGCTTAGGCCCTCATGCACCACCCCGGTGAAGGACGGAATGGAGATAAGCACGAACTTGGAGGGGTATACACCCCTCAGGAGGGTGTCCGGGTATCAGCCGCATCCGGTTGGCGGCGTTGGAACCCCTTGGTGGATTAAGGGGGAAAGCAGATACATAGAGGTTGCGTGCTTCGCCCACGGCTGCAACCTCAGGTGCCCACAATGCCAGAACTACTCGGTGACGTATGACAATGTAACGCCGCCATCCACGCCGGTGGAGGCCGCCAGAAGGCTCACGTGGTTGAGGTGGTGGTATAACGTAGACAGGATGGCGATCTCAGGGGGAGAACCCACCCTCAACCGCCCATGGCTGATCAAATTTTTCACCGAGCTACGCAGGCTGAACAAAGACCCGAAGGCCAGGCTCCACCTAGACACCAACGCCACGCTCCTCACACCAGACTACATAGACGAACTGGTAGAGGCCGGAGTCACCGACATAGGCCCAGACCTAAAGGGCCTACGCGTTGAAACTTTCATGGAGATAACTGGAATCCGAGACAAAGACCTAGCCAGTAAGTATCTGAAGAACTCCTGGTCGGCCGTAAAGTACATACTGGATGAGTACTACCCAGATAGGGTCTTCCTCGGAATCGGCATACCATATAATAGGTGTTTCATGAGCCTAGAGGAGCTTCGGGAGATTGGAGACCGAATCGCATCCATGAACCCCCAAGTCCAAGTATGCATCCTAGATTACTTCCCTACATTCAGGAGACGCGCCATGAGGAAACCGACGGTCGAAGAGATGAGGAAGGCGAGAGAAACACTCCTAGAAGCTGGATTAAAGACGGTAATCGCACAGACTGCCATCGGTTATTTAGGCCCTTAAATGGCCTGAACTTAAAGGTCATTTAATCTTAAATTATAGTACTTACCATAAAATCCTATCGTTTAAATAAGAGAAGTTCTCCAAAATTAGTGAACATAATATACGGAGGGACGAACAAGTGGCGTCTATCTTCCCTGCCGGTAAACCGGAGAGGCCGGTAGTAGAGATGGTGGTCGCTGGGTTCGGAGGCTGCGGGTGCAACACCGTGAGCAACCTCTACGGGAAAAGCTCGGCGCGCCTCATAGCCGTGGATACGGACGCCAGCAACCTCACGGTAACGAAGGCGGACAAAACCCTACAGGTGGGAGAGGCGCTCACTAAGGGGAGGGGCACGGGAGGCGACATAGGCCTGGGAAGGAAGGTGGCTGAAAGCGATGTAGATAACATCCTAGACGTTCTAGGCGCCCCGGACCTCCTCATAGCCGCCGCCGGCCTCGGAGGCGGCGTCGGCTCTGGAACCATGCCGTACGTTCTAGCGGCCTTCAGGGAGAAGTACCCAGACAAGCTCATCGGAGCGGTGGTCACGGTCCCCTTCAAGTACGAGGGGGTTGAACGCCTAAAGAACACGCAAATCGCCATCAGGGAGCTACTCGACGCAGCCGACTTCGTCATAGTGAACCTAAACGACCTACTCCTGAAGCGCTACGGGGTTCTGCCGGTTCAGGACGCCATGAAGATCATGGACAGCATCCTAGCTAATGGCATATTCGGGTTGGTGGACATGCTGGACCCAACGAACTCCGTCATTAGAACGGACTTCTCCGACTTCACGGCGGTCGTGAGGAGGAGCGGGGTGAACCTCCTAGGGTACGGCGTGCAGGCCAACGCTAGGAAGGCAACCGAGAGGGCAATCGCTCAGTCCCTGCTGGATGCGGATCTCTCCACGGCTAGGGGCGCCCTAGTCTTCGTGAAGGCGCCTCTTGGCGCTAACCTCCAAGAGGCCAGCGAGGCTCCGAGAATCCTGAACGAGTTGTATGGGGTGAGTAAGGTGACTTGGGGCTTGAAGGTCGCCCCTGACGTTAAGAGGACGCATGTAATGGTGGTGGCTAGTGGTGTCACCTCCAAGACGATTAATGAAACGCTCAGCGAGGTGGGAGGTGAGTAGGAATGGCTGGATTAGGGTTTGGAGATGAGGAGCTACTGGCGGAGAGGGAAAGGAGGGCGGCTGTGAAGATAAACGTCGTCGGCGTTGGAGGCTGCGGAAACAACGCAATAAACAACCTCTACAAGCTGAGGCTCCCGGCGAAGCTCATCGCCATGAACACCGACGCACCAGTCCTCAGAAAGACGGCGGCCGACAAGAAGGTCCTCCTCAGCGGCCTCACGGAAATCCCGAGGGGAGCCCACGGAGTCCCGGATGTAGGGGCTAAGGCCATGGAGAACAGCATCGACGATGCCATAGCCGCCATAGACAAGGACGTAGACGCCGTCATCGGAGTTGCGGGGCTCGGCGGTGGAACCGGAACCGGAGGCCTACCAGTTCTGTTTAGGGAGTTGGCGGTGAGGAGGAAGGATGCCCTTAGAATCGCCGTGGTGACGCTGCCATTCAAGGAGGAGGGTGACGAGAGGGTCAAGAACGCGCAGATGGGCCTGCAGGAGCTCCTAGAGTGCTCCGACACGGTGATACCGAACGCCAACGACGTGCTGGCGGAGAAGATGGGAGGCGTCACCATGACGTACGCCTTCAAGGTCATGGACAAGAAGATAGCCAGAGTGGTGGAGGCGCTGGTGAGGCTTCAGTCGCCGGAGACCGGCCCGGGGATAATAAACGTGGACTTCTCCAACGTGAAGAGGATAATGCGAAATGCGCGCGTCTCCTTCGCCGGGGTGGGTGAGGGCAGGAGGGTCTACGACGCCTTCACCAAGGCGTTGAAGGACGACTACGCCGAGACGGACCTGTCTACGTCCCACGGGATGGTTCTCTACTACGAGGGCAAGGAGGTCTACCTAGACATGAGCCAGATAAGGAGCACCATCAACTACATAACGAACAACTTCGGGACATCTACCGTGTTCTTCGGCATAAGGCCCACATGGGAACTGGCGGAGGTGAGGGCGTCGCTAATCGCCTGCGGAGTGAGGAGCAACTACTTAGACGAATTCCTAGGAGGTGAAGTCCCGTGAGCTTCTTCAGGAGGAAGCGCGAGGTAAGCCCGCCGCTGGAGGAGCTGATCAACAAGTTCCTAGACGAGCACCCCGGGGAGGTGGACCTAGCGTGGCACCTAGAGATGGAGAAGATGCCCTACATACCACCGGTGGTCAAGTTCGCCGACTGGGCCTCGGAGAAGGGCTACAACTCCAACTATGACCGCAGGGAGGTGGAGGCGGAGATGATGAAGGCTGTCATGCTAAGGGTTACAAAGAGGGGGGTGAGGTGAAGTGGCAAGCGTGGAGAATGCATACCTAAGGGAGGTCGTGGGTAAGAGGGCCGCCGTTAAGATGGCTGTAGTAGGCATAGGAGGCTGCGGGTGCAACACCATCACAAACCTAGAGATGGCCGGAGTGGAGGTCCCCACCATCGCCGTAGACATGGACGCCGTCACGCTCCACAAGACGAGGGCGAAACACAAGGTGCTGATAGGGGAAACCACCACCCACGGGAGAGGCTCAGGTGGCCTACTCTCCCTGGGAAGGAAGGTCATGTCGGATGAGATAGAGAAGGTGGCAACCCTCATAAAGGACGCGGAGCTGGTGATCGTGACCGCTGGCCTGGGGGGCGGAACTGGAAGCGGTGGAATAGCCACCTTCGTGGAGTACATGGACGAGAACATGAAGGACAAACTCCTATGGAGCGTGGTGACGCTTCCCTTCGAATCCGAGGGGACGGAGAGGGCGAAAAACGCCAGCACAGCCCTGAGGGAGGTAATGGAACTCTCGGACATGACGATAGTCCACAGCAACGACGTCCTTAAAGCCAAGGCTAGGCACGCATCCATAATCCAAGCGTTCAGGCGCATGGATAAGGTCCTAACAAACGCCATAACCGGGCTGCTGAGGCTTCAGGGAGCCGAGCCCGTCCCGGGGCTCATCAGCATAGACTTCTCCAACATCGAGAGGGTCACGAGGGATTCGGGCCTCGGCTTCGTGGGGGTCGGCGAGGGCAGGGACACCCTAACCGCCTTCGAGAACTCGCTGAAGGAGAACTACGCGGAGGCGGATATAACCAACGCCCAGGGCGCCGTGGTTCTGGTGGAGGCGAGGAAGGCTGTGCTGAGCACCGGAGGCGTGGAGGAGATACCGAGAATCCTGAAGGAGAACTACGGAATAACCACCATATACTTCGGGGTGCGCCCGGACTGGACGCTCCACCTGCCGAAGGTGACCCTAGTAACCTCCGGTGTGCGGTCTAAGCTGGTGGACAACTACCTCAGGGGGAGCGAGAAGTGAGCGAGGAGGTCAAGCCGGGCATAGTTGTGGTGGGCGTGGGCGGCTGCGGGTGCAACACGCTGAACAGGCTGTACGAGGTGGGGGTGGAGGTTCCCACCATCGCCGTGCACACCGAGGCTGTTCACCTAAAGACGGTGAAGGCGACAGCCACCATACTCGTGGGGCGCACCACCACCGAGGGGCGCGGAAGCGGCGGAAACCCGATCAAGGGGCAGATGGCCATGAGCGAGGACGTAGACGCCGTCATCTCGGCGATGGGCTCCCCGAACGTGGTCATCGCAACCGGGGGCCTAGGCGGGGGGACGGCGTCAGGCGGGATTCCGGTCCTCCTAGACGAGGTGAAGAGCCGCTTCCCGGAGGCATTAAGAATCTCCCTAGTAACCATACCCTTCACGTTCGAGGGAATAAACCGCATGGAAAACGCGAGGATAGGCCTCAGGGCGATTATAGACCGCTCGGACCTCACCATCGTGAACATGAATGACCTACTGCTGAAGAAGATAGGGGATATACAGGTTCAGTACGCGTTCAAGTTCATGGACAGCATACTGGTGAACACGCTGAAGGGCCTCGTAGACCTCATCACAAAGCCAGCTGTGGTCAGCATAAGCTTCGCCGACTTCCACTCGCTCGTGAAGGACATGAACCTAGGCATGGTTGGGCATGGAGTCGGAAGGAAGGTGAGGGAGGCGCTGGAGAACGCCGTGAAGAACAAGCTCGTAGACGCGGAGCTAGAAACCGCCGAGGGCGCCCTACTATACATAACGGCCCCGCCAGCCGTCACCCTGCAGGAGGCCAGCGAAGCCGCCAGAACCCTAACGGAGCAGTACCACATAGGCCGAGTTTTTTGGGGCCTAAGAACCGAGGAGGGCATTGAACGCCCAACCGTGATGCTGGCGGCCTCCAACGTCACATCGCCAACCATCAACAACCTCATAGGAACCACCGAGAAGATGTTCTAGCAGCCGACCGAGCGGGGGCGCCTGCGCCCCCGCTCTCCACAGCCACCACGCTGGGGCCCTCCGCTGGTTCGGCGATTATCTCGCAGTATGGGTCCCCCCTCGCGATGCACCTGACCTCCCTACCAACGATTTTCACGTTTCCCCTCCTTTTTCTGCTAGATTCCGCTACGTATTGCAGCACGCCGGCTATGATTCCCCTCCATAGGTGGCAGGCGGGTCTACCGGCGTCGCGTAGCTCCTCCGCTGGCGAGTGCCGTATTATCACGTCGACCCTGGGCTTATCCATGTTGAGTTCTACGAGGCCGAAGACGCCCCAACCCCTTACGAATCCGGTGTGTAGGCACGCCTCCATTATGGCTGGCCCCTTCAGCCCCCGGGAGCCCAGGCTCTTAGCGAGGTTGTAGCCGCCTTTGAAGCCAGCGTTGTAGAGGAATAGGGCGGCTCCCCTAGCTCCAAAGAATTTTTCGGCTGTCTGTTGGAGTAGCGCCATAAATCCCCTAGTTATTATTAATATCGGGGTTTCGCCCAAAAACAGCCTTCCAAACTTATCCGAGGAAATCTCGACCTTCACGTCCAGCCTCTCCCCGTTCCCGGCTAAGACCTCGCCCCCTCCTAAATTTAGTTTGCAATTTCGGCTCGTTTTAGATGTAGTTGCGGATATATAAGGGTTTTATGGGCTGGCGGTCCTTACAAAACGTCGCCTTTAGTGCCTATTTTTAGCTCCAAAAGCCTGACAGCCCGAGGCACCTCCATTATGCCGTCTACCACCACATCCGGCTGCACGCCGACAACGTCTCCCTCACCCTCATCACGCACCCAGATAGCCCACATCCCGACACCCTTAGCCCCCGCCACATCCTCCCTAACCGAGTTCCCCACGTGAACAGCCTCCCAAGGCCTAACGCCTAGCCGCTTGAGGGCGTATTGAAATATCCGTGGGTGCGGCTTCCTATAGCCCACCTCCCCGGAGATGACGACGACCTCAAAGTACTCTGATAGCCCGCTTTCTTCAAGGAAGAGCTTCGGGAGGAGGCTCATGGAGTTGGATATAACGGCTAGGCGGTATGCACCCCTGAGGGCGTTGAGCGCCTCAACAACCCCCTCCTTCACGTTTTGCGGGAAGCTAAGCCTATAGAGGTGTCTGATGTCATCAATCAGGTCGGCGGTTGGCGGTATGTGGAGCCTCCTCAACACCTCGGAGTAGAAGTCCTCAAACCGCATCTCCCTACCCCTAGACCTGAACCTCCCAAGCTTCTCCATGGATGGACGCAACGCCCTGCGGTAGCTCGCTACGGTAACCGGGTAGCCCATGCCCCGAAGGTGGCTGACCACCCTCTCCACGTACGCATCCCTATCCAACTCGCCGCTAGCCAACGTTCCACCGACATCAAACGTTACGGCTAGAATCAACTTGGGTTCACCAACAGGTGCGTCCAGAAATCCCCCCTACCCCACTCGTAGACGAGTATTGCGGCGGTGAGCGCAAGGCACACTAGGTGGACGAGGATGGTTGCGGCCGCTGGGTTCCCGAAGAGGACTAGGGTGTCTACGGAGGATGCGGTGAGGGGGTAGAGTAGGGGGTTGTAGGGGTGGTGGAGCGCGTCCAAGAGGACGTGGGAGACGCACCCTAAAAAGGCGGACGCCACTAACCCCCAGCTGGGCCTACACGCCTCGAGGGCGTCTACACCAAATAGAGCCGATGAAATGCGGGGATAAAGATAGATGGTTACGATTAGCGTCAATCCTAAGCCTAGGGTGGAGGCTCCGATCAGGCTGTGAAGAACAAGCCTATCTGCGGCTAGCTCGTAGGGGACGTCCAGATTCAAAATTTTCAAACGAAACAGTAGGTAAATCACGGGGTTCTCCAAATCGGGGATGAGGCTCCCAACTGTGAGAGCTGGAAGGCTGAGGTGCCTATCAAGCCTCTTAGCCACGTACGCCACGCAGTAATGAAGCGGGGTTACCGGCAATGGGAGGACACCACAATGTATGCGTTAAGTTCTAGAAATTAAACCTGTTGCCGTAAAACGTAAAATCGGGAGTTTTTCACGTGTCTCCATAAACCATTTTTGGGTGTAAGCCCGCCGCGTTCTATGCGGCGATTTACTTTTAAGCACTTCACCCTACTAATATTTGGTATCTGCGGGTGAGTAACTTTGGCTGAGATGGAAGAAGCCGCCAAGAGTGGGTCACTATCTCAGGAACTGAGAAAACGCCTGCCTAGCATGATAAACAACGTAATAAAGTTCGCCGTGCTCATGATAATCATCCGGTTCGTAGCCCCTTCCATAATACCCTCAAACACCGAGCTAATTCCGAACATTCTCGGAGTGAACACGGTACTCAACGCTCTCTCCTTCCTCGTAATCATCTATTACGGATATTACATACTGAGGGACATCCGCGCGCTGACGGATAGGGCGGTGAACTTCGTGGTAATTCGTTCTGGTATCGTGAAGGAGAGGAGCGCCCTGAGGAGGGCTGCCATGGACATCGTCTGGACTATTGGAATAATTCTGGCATACGCCGCCGTAATGCCCCTAGTGAAAGGCGCCATTAAAATTTCCTGGGTTGAAATCGCCGTCGCCCTTAGCTTCCTACTGCTCATCGCGATCTTCCTATACGATTGCGTTAGGATGCTCAGCCTAATCTTTGGGGTGGGGATTAAGAGGTTAGTGGATGTTGTAGCTGGTATCGTGGAGAAGGCTGAGAGGGAGGTGAAAGAGGAGGAGAGTGGGGAGGGTCCCACCGGATGACTATAAGCGTGGAAGCTATCTTCGCCTTAGTTTTCCTTTTCGTCATACTCCTTATCTTCCTAGAGGTTGTACACAGAACTTTAGCGGCACTTATAGGGGCATTCCTAGCTGCCTACTTTGGCATCGTCTACCGCGTCTTCGGATATGAGGAAATGCTAACTTTCATAGACTTTCGCCTACTAATCTTCGTGGTTGGGATATACATAATAGTGGAGGTGATGGATAGGGCTGGAGTCTTCCACTTTCTGGCGTTATCCATCCTAAATATGGTAGGCGCCAATCCAAAACGCCTTATGATAATATTCCCCCTCATAACCATCCTAATTTCTGCTCTCTTATCTAACATCGCTGTAATGATGATAGTTGGAGCCCTTACCATGGCTGTTGCTAAGAGAATAAAACTAGATCCACTACCATATCTCATTTCCGAGAGCATAGCGGCTAACGTTGGGGGATTAATGTTGATTATAAGTTCCATACCTACCATGCTAGTAGGGATGGAAGCGGGCTTCACCTTCTTAGGGTTCCTATTAATATCCGTGCCAACAACCCTGTTCTTATCACTGGTCACCGTTTTAATTTGTCTATCAATCTTTAGGGTCGAATCCGGTGAATTTAAGGAGTTGCATTTTAATCCATGGTCTGCTGTGAAGGATAGAGGAGTTTTCATGCGATCCATCGCCATTTTCATCTTAACCTTAATTCTCTTCATGTTTTGCGACAGACTAGGGCTTGGGATGGAGGCTGTAGCCATCGGAAGCGCTGTCATCCTCCTCGTCTTAACCAACGTAGACATAGAGGATATTCTCGGCCATTTAGACTGGCCAACCGTATTCTTCTTCTCCGGCTTCTTCATTCTCGTCGGGGGCTTGGAGAAGTCCGGGCTTCTCCGCCTAATTTCAATGCATATACTCCAATTCACCGGAGGGAACCCTGCCCTACTGACGCTTACAATTCTGTGGGTTGGAGCCATACTCTCCGGGGCTGTGGATAATATTCCCATAACCCTAACTCTGATACCCATAATAAAGGGCTTAATTCCTCAGGTGAGCGTGAATCCCATGGTTATCTGGTGGAGCCTCCTCATAGGGGTAACGGTAGGTGGGAACTTCACCCCAATTTCCTCGCCTCCAGGCCTAGTCACCATGAGTATCTTAGATAGGGAGGGGGTTTCGGGATACTTCTACAAATTTCTCAAAATGAACTTCATCATAACAATTGCCCAGCTATTGGCGGCAACCATATATACCTACGCTCTACTTATAGTCATAGGTTGAAACGGAATGACGCTTAAAGATATCGTAGAGAGGCTAAGGAGGCGATCCATGAGTGAGAGCATGAGCAAGTACGAGGAGGAGCGTAAGCGGATGGACGATATCCTATCAAAGCCTCACATAACTCTCCACATTGAAATCCCTGAAGGTTTCGAGGATATGCGTGGGGAGTTTATGGAATTGGAAGATGATAAGGAGTTCCTCTCGGCGGTAGAGAACCTCGTAAAGAAAACCCTCCTTGCAAGGAGGAGGAAGGCAACCGATTAACAGCACCTGTCTACGCGAGGTGTCCGTGCGAGTTGCGCCTCTTGTCCCGGCTTCTACGTTGGTGGAGGTTGCGAGGTGCAGTTTTCCCAGATACTTTAAACACACCAGAGGATTTGGAGGCTGCCCGGAGGCTCATAGAACTTGGTTACAGGCATAGACTGAAGGTAGACGGGAGCCGAGAGTTTAAGGATCGTATTATGGAAACCCTAAAGCTCATAGAGGAAGCTGGCTATGGAGACCTGCTCCACGCATACATTCGGCGCATCGTGGAGGTCGAGGGCTACACCCAGCTGAGGGAGGTTGAGGCCACCTTATGGATGAGCAAGTTCTCCCTAACCGACGTGGTGGACGCCGCCAGCATCATAATCCAGAAGGTGTACCAGATGAAGAGGTTCTTGGAGGGAAAGCCGTATTATGGCCCAAAGGGGGAGATGTGGACGACGAAGAAGCGCTTCGAATTCTTGGAAAAGCTCAAGGAGAAAGCCAAGGAGGAGTGGGTTAGAAGGCGGTGCAAGGAACTCCTGAAGGAGTGGGAGGCGCCCCTAGTCATCTAGCTGAGAATGGCGTTTTTATTTAGGGGTGGCTCGATATAAGTTTCCAGAGGTAGTGCACGATGTTAGACCTTGAGTTGGTTGCCATTATGGTGACGTTAATCGTTATTACTGTGGAGACGGCTATGCTGTTTAAGCTCGTGAGCCACATTAAAATGTTAGACAGGCACATGGAGATGTTGGAAGAACACACGGAGATGTTAGACAGACATTTAGAAGCCTTAGATAAGTGTTTTGATAGGTTAGATTTGCATACGAGGGAACTTGATGCGCACATCGAGACTTTATGCAAGAAGTTCGGCTTAGACTAGCGAGCGCCTACTATTTGTTGGTTAGTTCTGCCTTTAATATAGCGAGGTGCCCGCTATCCCCCATCCAGCGTTCCTTAACCTCTAGTATGCGGATTTTCCTCCTGTAGAGTGGGGCGTCCAAGACTAGGGTTTCATATTCGCCTCCCTCACCTATGGGGGACACCCCGAACTTCTCATGCAGTTCCATCAGCTCCCCCACGGCATCCTCGTCTAGCCGTCTACCAAGCCACTCCCTACCCAAGCCGTAGGCGTAGACCCCCACAAATATGACCTCAAACTCGTTGTCTAGAAGTTCCCTTAGCACGCTTCTTGGCTCCCGTCCCCAGAGGGGTGATATGTGGGTTAACCCAAGCTCTTTGCATATTCCGTCTATGCGGCTCTTCTGGTATTGGGATGCCACGGCGCCTGAGACGACGGCGTCCACATCCAGCGACGCCAAAATCCGCTTCAGGTCACCCACCTCCACCTCCTTAACGCCCGAAGTGGGGGCTTGAACGAGCGGGATTCCCAGCGCCTCCGAGATGAGGCGTGTTAGGTGTAGGTTTGGCGTGTGAAACATCCAACTGTCCGGGCGTTCAGGGAGCATAACGACTAGCTGGGAGACCTCATGCCCCATCCAGACCGCGTGATGCAACGCCAGCATGGAGTCCTTGCCGCCTGAGATTAGAGCCGCAACCCGCAACCCCATCAACCTTGAGGACTCCTCCGCGCTATCCATGAAGGCTTAAAGCGTTCTGGCGTAAATTAAGCGTGGTGTTGCGGTTGCTGTTCCTCAGCCTGCTGAAGGCTTACGGGAGGGGAGACCACACTGGGTTGTTAAAGAGGATATGGGAGGTTCAACCGCCCTCGGACGTGAAGGTCATCCAAGTCTACTACCTGATAGGTTCGTATGATGGGGCGGTAATATTCGACGCACCAGATTTCAGGGCTGCGAAGGCGTTCCTCACCCGCATCGCCGCTCAGGGCGTCTATAGGATAGAGACGATGGGCGCCATACCAGCCGAGGAGCTTTAGGCATTGATTCAGGGCAGGTTTAAATGGGACGTAGACGCCATCATACTCGGTGATGATAAGGGAGTCTACGGAGCCCTCTGGGCTGTGAAGTGAACCGACGGGCGGGCTGATGGAGAATAAACCCGCCCCCACAAAACGTAAGATGGTGTTTGCACCTCCCCCTAAACCCTTTTAATACAGGACTCCACTCTAGTTTAAATGATATGAGAAGGCGCCGAGGGTTTTTACTGACGTTCCTGCTCCTAACTGCGTATTTAACGAGTTCTATCCCTATGGCTATGGGCGACAGCGGGGAGATTGTTGTTAGCTTTGAGGCAGCCCTCCAAGGCATAGAGTGGTCTGACGGGAATATGCGTGTCTCCCTTTGGGTTGAGGAGGTCATGGGGTCTTATAGGTTGTGGTTTAAGGTCTATGCCTTTAAGAATCTGGAGGCGGTCACGATCAGACTATTAAACTGCAGTGGGCAACCTCCAGCGGGCGTCGCGAGGAACCCGTATAGGACGGGGAGGATTGCCCAGAACTCCGTGGATGTGAAGTTCTGGTTTCCCCTCTCTAAGAGCGAGTTTCCCGTCGTCGTGCAGATAGAGTACCGCGTTTCGTGGGTTTCTTTCCTCGGTCCGTTCACCGTCTACGCAACCTTGATACTCGGCGCCTTCTCAGCGTTCTACCAAGGTGCCAAAAAGTATGGGGAGAGGGTGATTAAGGGGGTGGCACCCCTAATCGCCCCCCTCTACTTCATGATAATGGGTGAGGAGGTCCTCGAGCACCCCACGAGAAAGGACATCTACTGGCTGATCGAGAAGGAGCGCGTCTGCACAGCCTCCGACATACGCGACCTACTAGGCATATCCATGACCGCGGCGTCTTGGCACCTATGGATGCTGGAGTCACGCGGCTTCATCCAATCAACTAGGGTTGTAGGCCGCATAGTCTACCACTCCCCGAAGATTAGCGGGGATGCCGCTGCATCCCTATACCTCCTCAGGAGCCCCACTAGGAGGAAGCTGGTGAAATATCTACTCCAGAACGGCCCCGCGCACATCCGTGGCATAGCTAGGGCCCTCTCCCTCTCCACGGAGACGGTGAAGAGGAACGCGGACATACTCATGAGGTATGGGGTGCTTGAGGAGCGGAGGATGCAGGACCAACGCCTCCTACTAGTGAACAAGGAATTTGTAGATAGGCTGATGCGGCTTGGGGAGGCATAATACTTTTTAGCGTCCTCCAGCCCTATCTTAGGGGTGGGATTTATTGCCCTGCACCGTCGTTGTTTGCGGGTTTTTCGGCGACACAGGTAAGGGAAAGGTGATTTCATACCTGGCCGTGAAGGATAAGCTCGACATCGCCGTTAGAGCTGGCGTCGGCCCAAACGCGGGCCACACGGTTGTATATGAGGGGAAGAGGTACGTTATGCGCATGCTCCCGAGCGCCTTCGTCTACGAGAAGTGCCGCCTCCTCGTCGGCCCCGGGGTTCTGGTAGACCCGGAGGTCTTCCTAGCCGAGGTGGAGCGTGTAGACGGTGAGGGGAGGGTGGGCGTAGACCCCCACTGCGCGATCATAGAGCCGAAGCACAAGGAGGCGGACCGCAAAGGCCACCTCGCCCAGAAGGTGAAGACCACGGGCACGGGCTGCGGACCGGCGAACGCGGATAGAGCCCTAAGAATAGCGAAACTGGCTAGAGATATCCCGGAGCTCCAGAAGTACCTAACAGACGTTCCCCTAGAGGTGAATAATGCACTCAACGAGGGGAGGAAGGTTCTCATAGAGGGCTCCCAAGGAACCTACCTCTCCCTCTACCATGGAACCTACCCATACGTCACATCGAAGGATGTAACCGCCTCGGCCGCGTGCTCCGACGTAGGCGTCGGCCCAACTAGGGTGGACGATGTGATCGTGGTGTTTAAGGCGTACGTGACGCGTGTTGGGGGTGGACCCCTACCTAACGAGCTCACCTGGGAGGAGGCTGAGAAGCGGGGCTGGGCTGAAACGGCCTCGGTGACGGGCAGGCGTAGACGGTCAGCCCCGTTCAACTTCGACCTCGCCAGAAGGGCGGTCATGCTGAACGGCGCCACGCAGGCGGCCATCACGAAGATGGACGTGCTATACCCGGAGTGCGCTGGGGCGAGGTCTTACGACGAGCTCCCAAGGGGGGCGAGGGAGTTCGTGGAGAGGGTTGAGAGGGAGATTGGAATCCCGGTAACTCTCATCGGAACTGGGCCCGGAGTCTGGGACATGGTGGACAGGCGGGAAAGCTAATCTAGTTTTTCGTCCACCCTTGTTCGGGGCGGGGGATGCGCCGTAGGAAGGGGGGGCGTAGACGCCTACAACTGCTCTTCGTCGCCGTAGTCTTAACTCTAGCCCTAGCATTTGAACTAAATAAGGTTCTGGCGCCGGGACCCACAGCCCTAGAGATAGTCATGGTCTACGGCTCGGAGAAGCAGAGGTGGGTTGAGGAGGTCGTACCCCTCTTCGAGGAGTGGTGGATGGAGACTCATGGAACCCCGGTGAGGGTGAAGGGCATACCGATGGGCTCCGGGGAGTCGATGAACCAAATCATGCACATGCAACTGCTCCCCACGGTCTGGAGTCCAGCGTCCAGCGTCTGGATACCCCTCGCCAACTACCTCTGGGAGGAAATACACCCAAAATACGCCGAGAAGTATGGTCAACTTGTTGAGGATTGGCAACCCCTAGTCTACTCCCCAATCGTCATAATCACTTGGGAGGAGTTCCAGAAGAGATATAACATCACGGGTTTCGGCACCCTCCACCAACTGGCGGTATCCGAGGAGCGGAATACACTAAAATTCGCCCACACGGACCCACGCCTCTCAAACTCCGGATTCATGTCGCTAATCTTAGAGGTGGCGGTGGCGGCGGGGAAGGAGCCGAGCGAGCTCACCATAGAAGACCTAACCCGAGACGAAGTTAGGAGTTGGCTCAGCGAGTTAGAGGCGAGGGCGGTCTTCTACGGGAGGAGCACGGGATTCCTAGTGAAGCAGGCTGTTCTCGCCGGACCAAACGGGATGAACGCCATCCTAGCCTATGAAAGCCTAGTACTGGACGAGAACATCGCAGGGGAGCCGCAGGCGCGTTGGGGGCAGAAGCTGGTCGCCGTCTATCCGGAGGAGGGGACCCTCCTCAGCGACCACCCATACTGCATACTAAACGCCCCGTGGGTGAAGCCGGAGCAGAGGGAAGCCGCCGAGGAACTACTCCAATTCCTACTCAGGGCGGATGTACAAGCTAAGGCGGTGAAGCACGGCTTCAGACCCGTGGTGGAGGGGGTCGCCCTAGACGAAACTATATTCTGCGGGGATTACGGGGTAGAGGCGAACCTCACCTGCCCGATACTCAACCCGGAGGTACCCGGTGAGGTGCTTTGGAGGATCACCGACCTCTGGATGGTGACTAGGACTCACGGTGGTGGGGGATGGGTGGGCTGATTAGGAGGGTTGAGCGGGTTCTCTCCACACGCACATGCAGGATTGTTGGGGATGCGCTCACGCTGGCGCTCTTCTCCCTCGTGGTCCTCATCCCGTCCATGTCCGTATTCACGTACATCCTCACGGAGTGGGGTAATGTCTACGAGGTGGTGTTCCACGACCCGATATCAGGGAGCGCCTACTGGGGCTCCATGAAGAGGGCGATGCTCCTATCATTTCAGATCGCATCCCTAGCCGCGGCCATAGATGTGGCCATAGGCTTACCCATGGCGGTGATTCTCGCTAGGTATGACTTCCGTGGTAAGAGGCTCGTGGACGCCTTGGTGGACCTCCCACTGGCGGTTCCGTCGTCAGCCCTCGGATTCTCCATATTCCTCTTCTGGGCGACGGGGGAGGGAATCTCAGGCCTCCTCGGAATGCGCAGCGGGTTCATCCCTCGGGGTCCACTCCTCATACTCCTAGCGCACGTGGCGTTCACCTACTCCTACGTCGTTCGCTCCCTGACGAGCGTCATAGAGGGAGTGGACGTATCCTACGAGCACGCTGGGAGAACCCTTGGGGCGTCGCCGTTCACGGTTTTTAGGACGATTACATCCCCGCTTGCGAAGTCGGGGCTCATCGCCGGAATAATCCTCTCCCTCGCTAGGAGCCTCGGGGAGACCGGCGCCACCATAATCGTGGCTGGCGTATACGAAACCGCCCCGCTGGCGGTGGTCTCGCTCCATAACCGCCTACTCATACCACCAGCCGCGTTCCTCAGCGCCGTCCTAGTCTCAATCTCCATCCTACTACTGCTCTTCGTGAGGTTCTTCAGCGCGAAAGTCGGCATACCAATAAGGAAGGTTTGGCCCGGACCTGAGAGGCTCCTTAGTGGACCCGTACCCAGAAGGCTTAGGGACGTGTTCACCTTCTCATCATTCGCCTTGGTGGTGTTAGCCCCCTCGTGCTTTACCATCCCCTACGTTGCCACTTGGTGGGGTGGGAGCCCGTACACGGGGAGGTACGAGTCTGGGGTCTACTACCAAGTTTTCCTCGCCCCGGATAGGAAGTGGGCTTCCCTCCTGTCAAGCCTAGCCGCGTCCATTGAGGTGGCGTCCCTCGCCACCGCGGTGGATTTGCTCCTAGGCTTGCCCATGGCGGTGCTTATCGTTCGGAGGAGGTGGGGGCGCTTAAACGAGCTCCTAAACACCCTCGTAGACATTCCCCTCGTGATACCGACATCCGCCCTCGGGTTCTCCGTCTACCTATTCTGGGGGCTGAAGGGCGTAGGGGTTCTCCCTCCGGGGTTCTGGCTGCTCACCCTCACGCACATCGCCTTGGCGTACCCATACGCCGTTAGGAGCCTCGTCGCCGTCCTGGAGAGCGTAGACCCGTCCCTGGAGGAGGCGGCTAGGACGCTCGGGGCCCCACCGTTCACGGCGTTCAGGACTGTTACGCTCCCCCTGATAAAGCCCGGGCTCCTATCCGCAGCCATCCTATCATTCACGAGGAGCCTCGGGGAGACCGGCGCCACCATAGTTGTGATGGGGAGGGTGAGAACCATACCCGTCCTGATAGTCCAGTGGGCTGAATCCATGGCGCTGCCAGCCGCCGCATTCGCATGCGTCATACTCATCCTCATATCATACCTGTTGCTCCTCTCCCTCAGGTACATAGTTAGGGGTGCCGTGTGAAATGCCGGAAGTCCGCTTGGTGAATGTGACAAAGACCTTTGACGGCGGTCGGATAGTCGCGGTAGACCACGTAAACCTCCACGTTCACGACGGAGAATACCTGACTCTGCTTGGGCCCAGCGGGTGCGGGAAAACCACCACCCTGAGGATCATAGCTGGCTTGGTTAAACCCGACGAGGGTGAGGTGTATATCGGGGGGCGCCTCGTGAACGACGTTCCACCCGAGGATAGGGATGTGGGCTTCGTCTTCCAAACCTTCGCGCTCTTCCCCCACATGACCGTCTGGGAGAACGTCGTCTACGGGCCTAGGGTGAAGGGGTGGCCGGAAAGCGAGATGGAGAGGGTGGCCAGGGAGGCGCTGAAGATGGTTGGCCTCTACGAGAGGGCCGACGCCTACCCACACGAACTCAGCGGCGGCATGATGCAGCGCGTTGGGTTGGCCAGGGCGCTCGCCGCCGGAGCCAAGCTCCTACTCCTAGACGAACCCCTAAGCGCCCTAGACGCGAAAATCAGCTTCGAACTCCGCTACGAGCTGAGGAGGCTTGTGAAGGACCTCGGCCTCACGGCCATCCACGTGACGCACGACCAGGCCGAGGCGATGTCCATATCTGACCGGATCGCGGTGATGAGGAGGGGGCGGGTGTTGCAGGTGGGGACCCCGATGGAGTTGTACATGCACCCGAAGCACATATTCGTCGCGCACTTCCTCGGGGAGGCGAATTTCCTAGAGGGGTACGCGGAGAAGGTGGGTGACAAGAGCGTGGTTGTTCACCTCAGGGGCGGCTTAACGGTGAGGGTAGACGGGTGGAGCGCCGAGGAGGGGGAGCGGGTGGTCCTATCCGTGAGGCCTGAAGTGCTGGGGTTACGTGTTGGGGTTCACCGGGGCGAGAACGCCCTCGTGGGGCGTATAGAACGGGTGATGTTCGAGGGCGTAACAATCCGGTACGAAGTCAGGCTGGAGAACGAAGACTTGGTGGTGGTGACGAAGCCCACCATGCTCGGCGAGTTCCACAAGGAAGGAGAGGAGGTCACGGTGGATTTCCCGCCGGGGAGAGCCATAATTTTCCCGTATCCGAAGAGGGGATTGAGGGAGGAGCTCTCCCTAGAATGACTTAGAGAGGCATCCCGGGGGATGGTTGTCCATGCGTAAACTTTTTTCTGGGTGTGTGCGCATTCATTCTCTCGTGCACGTTTGGAGGAGCGCCTCTTGAGCGATTTAATCAGCTGGTTTAGGAGGAGGAGGGAGGATGTGGTTCTGAAGATGGTGCAGAGGCACCTAGCCCTAGCCATCAGCGCCGTTGAGGACCTAGACAGGGCGTTGAGGGCGGCCTCCGAGGGGAATACTGAGGATTTAAAGCGCTCCCTTAAGAGGGTGGATGAGGCTGAGATGGAGGCCGACACCATCCGGAGGAACCTCATGACGGAATTAGCCCGTGGGGAGCTAACCCCGGAGAGTAGGGAGGATCTCATGCACTTAGTGAAGAGGGTGGATATGGTGGCGGACTGGAGTAGGGAGGCTGGTAGGGTTCTCTCAGCTATACCCCCTATGAAGGTGCCTAGGAGCATGTGGAAGGCGTGCATAGAGATGAGTCAGGGTGTGGTGGAGTGCGCCCTCTCCCTCAGGAAGTGCATAAACCGCCTAATTGAAAATCCCGAGGAGGCGCTACACGCCGCCGACGAGGTTGAGAGGTTGGAGGAGATGGTGGATGAACTCTACAAGAAGGCGCGTTGCACATTCGCCCAAGAGCGATTTGAGGAAATTTCGGTGGCTATACTATTTAGGGACCTCCTAGACGCCGTTGAGATGGTTGCAGATTGGTGCGAAAACTCCTGCGACCAAGCCAGAGTAATCGCCGTGTCAAGGTGAAAAGGGGCGTAGATGGGGTGTAGACCTTGGAGGTGCTCGTGGAGGCTGGGGAACTCAACGACGCGCTGGATGACGGCGTGAAGACCCTGGCGGACTTTCTTGGAGACCGCCTCAAGGTGGAAGTGAGGGAATCAGCGGGAGCCTTAACCATGACGCTCCCAGACGACCTAGCGGGCGCTAGGCGTAGAATCCGCCTCCTCCTTAAGAAGTTCCTCCATAAGCAAGGATTAGACGAGTTCCGCGTCATCGCTGGAGCGGATGGCAGGTTCATCGTGAAAAGGCGTAAACCAAAGCCGTAACGGCGCAGCCTCCCTTTTTCAGGAGGAGAATCGGATGCCGAGGGAGTATCCAAGCCAGCCCGTAGTGGCGGTGGCAGCCGTTATCGTAAAGGGTGGGAAGATGCTCCTGGTGAAGAGGGCGAACGAGCCAGCCCGGGGGAAGTGGAGCATACCCGGTGGTGTCGTTGAACTCGGGGAGAAGCTCAGAGACGCCCTCATCCGCGAGGTTCGGGAGGAGTGCGGAATAGACATCGAGGTGGACGGCCTCTTTGATGTGGTGGAGGTCATTAACAAGGAGGGGGGAAGAGTGCGCTTCCACTACGTTATACTAGATTACTTAGCGCACCCCACCGGGGGAGAATTGAGGGCTATGGGGGACGCGGAGGACGCAAAATGGATACCCATAAGCGAGGTCGAGAAATACGACATAACCAACAGCCTACGTAGGCTGCTTAAGAGGCGCGCACACGAACTCCTCTAGGGGTTAGGGCGTCCTCAAAGAACAGCCTCGTCCTACCCATGGTCTGCACATCCAAGCTCCTAATCTTAGCCACTATGGGGAAGTCCCTCACCACGCAACCTAAAATGAGGCAGTAATGCGGAGGAAGCTCATTCGCAATGAGCTTAACCGTCTCGGCGTCTACGCGGGCGGCCCTGGACACCATGTCTAAGTCTCGCTGGTTTGTGAAGTTGAAGAGGAATATGTTGTCTGCCTGCCTGTATATGTTTTCGCTTAGGCTGTCCGGCTGGTTCGTGATGAACGTGGTGAATATTCCGAGGTGCCTCATCCTCGTGACGACGTCATCCCAGTAGGTCTCCCTGAAGTATAGGTGGGCCTCCTCCGCGAAGAGGAAGACGGCCTTGAGCTTCCAAGAGGAGAGCAGGTCCACGAGCTTCCCGAGCACGTACTCAACCACTATCCGCCTATCCAGCGGGGGGAGGTCCCTGAGGTTCATCACCACGACTCCGCCGCCCTCCACCCTGCGGAATACGTCTCCTAAGTCTAGGGATTCCTCCTCGCGGTCTGTGAAGAAGCCTGAATTCGCTAGGGCGTGGTAGCGGGAGTAGAGGGCGTCCCTCACCAATTCGTTGCACTTCCAAACCCGAATTGCCTCCCCCAACCCCTCAAGAGTTAGGGCGCCGTGCGCCTCTAGGTGCCTCCAAATCCTCCTAAACTCCCTAGCGGAGGTCCCCGGGAGACCTAGGGAATAAATCATTATGTTCATGATGATTCTCAGGCTGGTTTGCGCTAGGGTCACCTTAAAGTTGGATGCGGGGGTTAGGACTACGATGCGGTTGTGGTATTCGTTCTTCCTCCCGTCCAACGTGTAGCCTAGGTTCACGTATTCCCCGTTTAGGTCTAGGACAACCACGGTTGCGCCGTAGTCTACGAGGCCGAGGGCGAGGAGCTTAGAAAGGTGGGACTTCCCGGTTCCCTTCTTCCCAGTGATTATGTTCAATCTCCCGTCAAGGCTCTTTGCGTCTATGGAGATGTTTGAGGAGTCCTTCCCCTCGCCCAGCTCTATCGGGAGGTCTCCGGGTATCTCCAGTAGCTCCATGAGCTGTGAGAGCCTTATCCTCTTCACCCTGGAGTGGAATCTGGATGGCAGCCACCTCTCCACGGTGAGTTCCCCACCTTTGATGGCGCCGCGAATCTTGCACACGAGTAGGCGGGCGTCCTGGATGCACGCCACGTGGGATGAAACTCCGAGGGGGTCTACATCCTCGCCCTCCGCCAACTCTTGGGAGGCCAGGTCCCTCAACAGCTCCTCCAGCACGCCGGGGACGTTTGCGAACTGAACGTCCACGACTTGGACGATGAGGCTTCTATCCTCATCCTCAACTAGCAGGTAGTCCCCTTTCTCCGCGTCCTCTCCGGGGAAGCTTAGAATTTTTAGGGTGTCCCCCTCCTTCTTGTAGAGCCTCATTAGGATGCCTCCCGGCTGGTGCCGTATGGTCCGAAGAGCATGCGCCTTATGCTCGGTTGAGGAGCCACCTTAAGCCCGTACCTCCCGGATACGTACCGTTGAATCGCCAGCACCTCGGTTGCGGTGAAAGTTGATAGCACGTGAGCCAGCCTCAACACCTCCGGGTAACCCTGAAAAATCAGGTCGTTGTGGAGTAATCTACGCACGGCGTCTATGCACGCCTCACTCGGCAGCTCCCTGTCTACATCAAGGCGGAAGGAGTAGGGCTCCCAGCCCAGCCGGGCCACGTAGACCCTGCCGAGCAGCTTGATTTGTTTGCTCGTGCTTAGTCCCTGAATTTCTAGGAGGCACGGGGGTTTATGCTCGGCGGCTAGGCTTGTGATGCTCCTCCCGAGGAGCCTAAGCCTCGTTACCTTCGTGAACGCCAGGATGACGTTCCCCCTATCCCTCGCCGCTCTCAGGAGCTGTGGGAGGGCGTTCCCCAGTGCATCCCCGGAGCGGACGGTGAGGGAGCCGTCTCGCAGTATGATGGAGTTGGATGTTTGCTGGGAAACGTTCATCTGTAGCAGGTGGTCAAGCATCCCCGCAAACCTGACTTGGAGGAGGGTTGGGTAGGGGGCGCCAGCCCCTCCTGAGACTCCTAAATACCGCCTCTGCAACCTCCTCAGCAGTCGCGGTCCATCCTCATCCGTGATGTGGAAGAGTAGAGGCCCAACCCTTAGGTATCGGTATTTGCCGTCCGTTCTCCAAACCACCGCGCCTCTCACGGCGCATATAACCCCCATGTCGGTCTCCCCAACCTTAACGCTGGATGTGTCTACGCCAATCACGGCGGCATCCTCCTCCAATGGCTCTAGGGGGATGTAGCGTATGCTCGGCGGCTCGCGAATTGGAAGCGGCGGCTCCCCGTCTACCTCACTTAAAAGGGTTTCAATCGGGTCTGTGGATGGTTGTAGACACCCAGCCACCCCACTCATGGACTCTAAGCTTAGCTCCACGAGCTTTTCTGGGAGGATGAGCGTGGGGAGGGGAAAGCTATATGTTGGTGTTGGTGCATACTTTAATTGTGCAGTCAACAGTATTCACCAATATGGAGGTAAGACTCACTTGTTGTATTTAAGTATTGTGCATGTTCAAGTTGCACAACATCTACAACGGGAGGCACGCACCCCATGAGCCAAGAAGAAAGACGCCGAGTTCGGGTCATGGTGAGAGTTGGGGACATGGAGTTCGAAATAGAAGCCGACGAAGACCAGATTGAGAGTAGCGTGGAGAAGGTCTTGGCTGGTGCCTTGAGGGCTCGTGAGAAGGCTGGGTTGGGGGTAGTTGGGGTTACTAAGCGTGAGGTTAGGAAGGAGAGAACCTGCAAGGGGCTAATTGAAGATTTGTGGAGCGAGGGTTGGTTCAGCGTCGGGAGGAGCCTCGGCGAAGTCCACGAGGAACTCGGTAGACGGGGATACCACTACGACAGAACCGCCGTCGCACACGCCCTCCTAGACCTAGTAAGGGAGAACATCCTAACCAGAATGGGGAAGCCGAGACGTTACCGTTACATCCAGAAGAGACCTCCACCGGGGGCGGGGGCTAGGCCGCCAACCCCCGAAGTCGGGGAACCCGCTCAGCCAGAAATTTCTTCAAACCCAGCGTGGTGATGCGGTAGTAGTCCTCCCCGACCTTCTCAACCCACCTAAGGCGGGTGAGCTCGCTGAGGCGGGTGGATGTAATCTTCGCGGTCTTCCCAAGCTTGCGTTGGAGTTCATCCCGGCTGATCGTGTCCGCGTCTAGGAGCCCCATGCGGTAGCCCACGTACGCTCCGACTAGGCATAGGGTGAGGAAGTCCCTATCAGAGACCTTCTTCCTGTCTAGGAGGATTTCCACGCCCTCAGGGGCTAGGGTGATTATGCCCTCCAACTGCTCCACGAGTTCAGGTAAATCCACCGTGAGGGTAAGCCTCTTCGCGATTTCGAAGGTGGGTATCACTTGGCTGAAGAAGCGGTTCACGCCTGCCCAGACCTCGTCTACATCCCCCGTGAAGGTTTGCTCAACATTACCGTACTTCACGTGGACCGTGATTTGGGGTTTCTCCATGCCTACTCACCCTGAAGCTTAGGTATAACCGTCTCCTCTATCCACCTCTTCCCCTGAACGGTGAGCTTCCACTCCCCCTTAGCTGGGTCCGGCTTGTAGACCCAACCCTTCTTCGCCATCTCGTTTAGGCGCGCCGGAACCATGCTCTTTATTCCGCTGGCCTCAAGGAGCCTAGAAATCTTTGATGGGGCGCACGCCTTCCCCTCCGAGGCGTAGAGGATGATGCCGATTGCCTCGTAATGCGTGACATCCTTCCCCGTAACTAGTATTGGACCCTCCGTGGTGTACTCCACGATGCCTTGGAGCTTTAGCTTAATTGGTGGGGCGAGCTTGGCGGATATGAGGCTCTCCACCTCACCCATAAACTGCGGGGGCATCCCCCTCAGCAACTCCAATAACTCCTCGGCGCTCTCCCCCTCAACAAGCAACTCCCCAAAAGGAGCCCTAATACGCACCGCAACCCTACCCAAATCGGAACCCCCAACAGTTCGTCACAAACTAAAGACTATTAGACAAACCTCATATTTTACTGTTATTTCCCAACAAGCCGAAAAAATCTTGGAATAGAGGCGTCAATGTGTGACGAATCAGGTTGAATGCACCCTATCCGGGTTCACCCCCCTGTCTACGGCGGTGTAGTAGGCGAGTAGCTGGAGTGGAACCACGTAGACGATTGGTGAAAGAACCGGGTGAACCCCCCTCGGAACCTCCACGATGTGATGCGCCATCTCCGCGATTTCCTCATCCCCCTCCTCAATTATTGCGATGATCTCGGCGCCCCTCGCCCTCATCTCCTGTATGTTCCCCTTCACGGTTTCGTGGGTTTCATCCCTCGGGCAAACGAATATGACGGGGAACCCCGGCTCTATGAGGCTTATGGGACCGTGCTTTGACTCCCCAGCTGGGTAGGCGATGGCGGTTACGCGAGCCAACTCCACGAGCTTCAGGCACCCCTCCTGAGCGGTTGCGTTACTAATTCCCCTCCCAAGCACGAAGAACGCCCGCCTATCATGGTACCTCTCAGCTATCTCCCTTATTCTCCCCTCCTGCGTCCGAACCACCCAGCCCATGAGCTCAGGGATTTGTTTAAGTCCTTTTTCAAGCTCTTCTATCTCCCCATGCGATAGTTTCCCCCTCATCTCCGCAAGTTGGAGCGCCGCCTGAGCCAAAACGAGCGTCTGCGCTGTAAACGTCCTGATGGAGATGGAGCCGATTGGAGGCCCGGACTGCTGGCAGACGTAGACCCTAGATATGCGGGTTAAGGTGGAGCCAATCACGTTAGTTAGCCCCAATATCGTGGCAGCCCTAAACCTCGCGTGCTCCACCGCGGCTAAGACATCCGCGTCCTCCCCGGACTCGCTGATCGCCAGAATTGTGCTACCTATGTCCACGGCGTCTCCGTAGCGCTCCACGAACTCGGAGGTGGAGACCGGGTGGGTTGCTAGGTAAGCCAACTCCGAGAACATGTAGGATGCGGCGATGCAGGCATTATAGGAGGAGCCCGAAGCCACAAGAAAAACCTCCTCAGCCCTATCAAGGAAGGCGGACATGAGGTTTAGGTACTTCCTCTGGAGCCTCAGCGTGTTTCTTAGGTAGAGAGGCTGATTATGAATCTCCATGAGTGTGTAGTGTGGGTAGCCACTCCTCTTAGCCTCCTCTAATGTATAATTCACGACGCTTACATCCTTGTCCAGAGGCTTCATATCCTCAGCCCTACGGACGTCCACCCCGGACGCCCGGAGTATGGCGAGTTCTCCATCCCCGAGGTGGATGATGCGGTTCGTCAGTGGGGTGAGGGCTGGGAGGTGCGAAGCGCAGTAAGTGGCATCACTAGCAACGCCCAACAGTAGGGGGCTCTCCATCTTCGCGCAGACCACCATATCCGGGGCTCCAACCCAGACGGCGGCGACGGCGTATGAACCCCTCAACGCCCCAACCGCCTTTCTCACAGCCTCGGGAAGGCTCAGCCCGTCCTTCAGCCCATCCTCTATCAGGTGTGGAATCACCTCCGTGTCCGTCTTGGAGCGGAACTTATGCCCTCGGCCCTCAAGCTCAGCCTTCAACTCCTCATAGTTCTCTATGACGCCGTTATGGACGACCGCGACGGACTCCCCGCAATCCAATTGGGGGTGGGCGTTCACTTGGTAGACGGGTGCCCCGTGCGTGGCCCAGCGTATGTGCCCGATGCCCACGCTTCCGGACGCCCCATTCAGGTTGTGGCGTTCGTGCACCTCCCTCAGGCTTCCCACATCCTTCCTCACGTCAAGCTCACGCCCGTGGATTGTGGCCAAGCCAGCTGAGTCATATCGCATGTACTCCAGCCGTTTCAGGGCTTCGTGGATTAATGGCGCGGCGTCCCCCCGGGTGAGGACGCAACCGAATATGCCGCACAATCTGATGCTCCTCCGTCAAATGATTTGCCGGGGGGCATAAATGGGTTCTGGGTTAGGACGCCCCAACTACCCTATCTAACTCGCTCTTTAGAATCTCCTTCACAACCTCCGGGTTTGCCCTCCCCCTAACCCTGCTCATAACCCTACCCATGAGGGAACCAAATGCCTTAACGCCGCGCTCCCTCACGAGCTCAAGGTTCTCCTGAACGACCATCCTGATGATTTCTGCGAGTTCCTCCCTGCTCAGCATGGTTAGGCCCAGCGCCCGGAGGGCTTCCATGGGGCTTGCCCCCTCATGCTCCGACAGCCACCTAATCACATCCGGTATCGCCTCCTTTGCGGCTTCACCGCGACCAACCATCCCGAACAGCTCCAGAATCTGCCCATCCGAAACCCTGTCTACGCGGACCCCATCCCGGCTTAGGCTCTTGAGGGTTTCGGTGAGCGTGGCGGCAATTACGGTTGGCGAGACACCCGTCTCCCGGGCCGCCCTCTCAAAGAGTTCTACATACTCGCTGTCTACGAGCTGGCTTGCCAGCTTCCGGTTCAGCTTATAATCCCTCATAAGCCTCTCCAGTAGCTGCTCCGGCATCTCAGGCAGCTGCGACCTAAGCCTCTCTATGTAATCTTGGGTTATGCGTATTGGGGGTACGTCCGTCTCCGGGTACATCCTAGCGGCTCCGGGCCTAGGCCTCATATAGCGTGTTGTCCCGTCGGGCCTCGCCGCCCTCGTCTCTTCGGGAACCCCGGCCAGAGCCATCCTGCACCTCTCCACCACGGCCCTCAGGGCGTCTTCAGCCTCCTTACGATTACCCGCCACGAAGACAACGGCGTCCTCATCCCCAGCCTTAACCAACTCCCTCAGTTTCTCAACCTCACCCTCGGTTATCCCGTATGCCGGGAGTTCATCCGTGTGGAATATTCCACCAACCCCACTCCAGAGCCTCGCAAAATCGGAAACCTCCGTTCCAAACCTCACCCCCGGAGTGAGTTCGCGGCCGAGCAAGCCCGCAAACCCCGGGAGTTTAAGGGCGAGGACCACGCCTCCACGCTTCAGCGCCTTCTGGAGCACCCTACACCTCGTATCCTTGAAGATGGAGGTTGCGTCCACGAACTCCTCCGAGATATCCCCCTCATCCACTCCCCGACTCCTCAGTTCATCCCGAATCTCCAGCAGCCTCAGCTGGCGTTGAACCTCGTACTCCACGACCTTAGAGACTAGGCGTAGCTCCTGAACCCCCTTCACCTCGATGAGTGCGCCATCCCTGATTGATATGTTTATGTCCTGGCGTACGGCTCCTAAGCCGCGGGCCACCCGCCCGGTCGCCCTCAGGATTCTCCCGATGGCTAGGGCGACCTCCTCCGCCTCCTTCGGTGAGGTGATGACTGGGGCTGTTGCAACCTCTATTAGTGGTATGCCGAGGCGGTCTAGGCGGTAGCGGATTAC
>CAZKUI010000004.1:33669-35197 GCA_964555905.1 uncultured Candidatus Bathyarchaeia archaeon
CCTTCCTCGCCGCGTCCTCCTCCAAGCCGACGTGCTGAATCGGTACCCGCTTCCCAGCCACCTCTATCTCCCCGCCCAACGCCACCACGCACGTCCTCTGGAACCCAGCCGTGTTGGAGCCGTCTATGACGATTTTACGCATCACGTGGACCTCGTCTACGGGGGTGCACCCCATCATTAGGGCGGCGGTTAGGGCGATCTCCAACGCCTCGGGGTTGAGGTTGTGGGGTGGCTCCTCGTCAGCCTCCACCAAGCAGGTTGAGTCCCTATACCCCTCGTAGACGATGACGCGGCCGCGCCTAAACTCAAAGAAGGCTGCTGGATCCACTTGGCCAACCTCGCTTTGTGTGGGTCTAAGCCTGCGCTTAAATGTGAAGTCTGGCTCTTCGGTGTGTAGGATTGGGGGGCAGTTGCAGAATAGCTTATGTCTCGTGCTTAACTGACGGTGGACCTCCAAACCGACGCGGAGCCCCAAACCCTCATAATCAAGCGGCAAGCCGAGCCCCCACGAGAACTAACCGTCTACGCCCATTTATTTCTTCATTGGAGGGGCTGGAACTCCGGCTCGGGCTAAAAGGTTTATCTTATGTTCTCGGCTTGAAATCCCTTTAAGCCGCCTTCACTCCTAGGGCGAACCCCACGGTGAAGCTGGATGCGAAGGGTATGTTGGTGATGATGAAGGATGCGATGGGTGAGTAGTGCATCGCAATCCAGCTTAGCGTCTTCTCGCCCCAGCCTAGGAGGCCCTCCCACCTCACATCAACTATTCCGGCGTAGTTTAGGTACATGAGTGCGAGTATGAAGACCCCGAGGATGAACGCCACAATCTTAGCCAGCTTCTTTAGTGCGTACCCAGCCGCGAAGCCTATGATGCCTCCAGCGCCTAGCTGGATTCCGAGCCCGGTTAAGAATTGCGTTAGGTTTACGGGCAAATTTGACACCAGTATTATGAGGCGGATGGGCACGTAAAAAGCTTTTACCCTGAAGAGTTGATGGCTTACCACGTTGGCGCCGTGGATTCCATGGGGCTTCTCGGATTTATCTCCCCGGCGAAGTTGGCGAGCATATACTTCTTCGCGTCCTCTGGGTCTTGGGTGAGGGAGCCGAGAACCCACATGAGCTTCACCAGGGCCGTTTCGGGTATCATGTCCTCCAGTGGTAGGACGCCCATGGCTAGGAGGTCTCTCCCCGTGTCGTAGACGTTCATGTTCACCCTCCCCCATATGCACTGGGACGTCATGGCTACAACCACCCCCTCTTTTATCGCCCTCTTCACGGCGTCGAAGCAGTAGCGTCCTACGTGACCTAGCCCCGTCCCCTCTAGGATTAAACCCCTATACCCCTCGTCTACGAGCCAGTCTATGATGGCTGGGTTCATCCCAGGGTAGAACTTGAGGAGCGCCACCTTCTCCTCGAACTTCGCCATCAACTCCAACTCCCGGTTTGGGTCTCTGCGCTGGTAGTCCCCCACCAACATTTCCACCCTCCCGTCTACAACCCTCGCGATTGGGGTTATGTTTATGGAGCG
>CAZKUI010000005.1:0-20452 GCA_964555905.1 uncultured Candidatus Bathyarchaeia archaeon
CAGATACGCCGTTGCGAGGGCGCAGGTAGACCCCGAGGAGATAGGAGCCATCTACGTGGGCAGCGAGTCCAAGCCGTACGCCGTGAAGCCATCCGGGACGATAGTGGCCGAGGCCCTGGGCATAAGCTCGAGCCTCCTAGCCGCGGATTACGAGTTCGCCTGTAAGGCTGGAACGGAGGCGTTCCAGACCTGCATCGCCCTCGTGGCCAGCGGCATGGTGAAGTACGGGATGGCCATCGGGGCGGATACGGCTCAGGGTAGGCCCTCCGACGAGCTGGAGTTCACGGCGGCCTCGGGCGCAGCCGCCTACATATTCGGCCGCAAGTCGGAGGAGACGGTGGCGTACGTGGAGGGCACCTACTCCTACTCCACCGACACCCCGGACTTCTGGCGTAGACAGGGTGAACCCTACCCAAGCCACTACGGAAGGTTCACCGGGAGGCCCGCATACTTCAGGCACGTCCTCTCAGCCGCGAAGGGCCTTATGAACGAGCTGAACCTCACAGTGGACGACTTCGACTACGCCGTGTTCCACCAGCCGAACGCGAAGTTCCCACTAGCGGCCGCGAAGATGCTTGGAATAGACGAGGAGAAGGTGAAGCCCGGGCTCCTAGTTCCAGTCATAGGGAACACCTACTCGGCTTCGTCCCCGCTGGGGCTCGCCGCAACCCTAGACGAGGCGAAGCCGGGAGACCGCATACTCGTGGTCTCCTACGGCTCCGGGGCTGGGAGCGACGCGTTCAGCTTCGTCGTTCAGGATGCCATAGAGTGGAAGAGGGATTTGGCGCCGCCCATTAAGGCGCTCATTGAGCGTAAGAAGCTGGTGGACTACGCCTGTTACACACGCTTCAGGGGGAAGCTGCTGAAGTAGCGTGGCGGAGATGCGCGAGGTAGCCATCATAGGCGTCGGCTGCATAAAGGTGGGGGAGCACTGGGATAGGTCCCTCCGCCAACTTTTTGCCGAGGCGGCATTAACCGCCCTAGAGGACGCCGGGGTGGACCGCGTAGACGGGGTCTACGTGGGGAACCTAGCATCTGCAACCCTGAACTCCCAACAGCACCTCGGGGCGCTGATGGCTGACGCCATGGGCATGCCCGGGGTTGAGGCGGTGAGGGTGGAGGCGGCGGACGCGTCTGGGGGGGTCGCCGTCCACGAGGCGGTGAGGGCGGTGGCATCCGGGATGTTGGACCTCGCCGTGGCCGGCGGGGTTGAGAAGATGACGGACGCGAAGCTACCCGACGTGGAGTACGCAATTATGATGAGCGAGAGGAGGGAGTACGTCACCCACACCGGGGTCACCATAACGGGCCTAAACGCCATCACAGCGCAACTATACATGTCAAGGTTCGGGGCGAAGTACGAGGATTTAGTTCTATTCTCCGTAAACGACCACAAAAACGCGGTTAACAACCCATACGCCCAGTACCCCTTCCCCATAACCGTTGAGAGGGTGCTCGAGTCGCCTATGGTGGCAGACCCCATACGCCTCCTCGACACCCCGGGGGTTGGGGATGGCGCCGCAGCCGTGGTGCTATGCCCCATGGAGAGGGCGGGGGAGTTCACGGACACCCCGATTCGCGTCGGGGCGTCCACCGTCGCCACGGACGTGGTGAACCCCTACGAGAGGGAGGAGCTGCTCACCCTATCGTCTACGAGGACCGCGGCTGAACGCGCCTACGAGATGGCTGGAGTTACGCCGGGGGACGTGGACGTGGTCGAGGTGCACGACAACTCCAGCGTCATGGGTGTAATCGCCCTAGAAGACCTAGGCTTCGTGGAGAAGGGATGCGGGCATAAGTTCGTGGCCGAGGGCGAAATAGAGATTGGAGGCAAGCTCCCCACGAACACGTTCGGCGGCCTGAAGGCGCGGGGGCACCCGTGGGGAGCCACAGGCGTCTACCAAGTGGTGGAACTCGTCTGGCAGCTCCGTGGAGAGGCTGGGAAGAATCAGGTGGACGGGGCTGAGGTGGGGTTGGCACAGAACGTGGGCGGCACCGGGGCGACCTCCTGCATACACATACTGAGGAGGGTAGACTAGGATGAGCGCCCCAGCCGTCAGGCGTGAGATTCCATACAGGTATAGGCTCATGGGAACTAGGTGCGTGAGGTGCGGAGCCGTCTACCACCCACCCCAAGTCGTATGCCAGAAGTGCGGCTCAAGGGAGATGGCTGACGTCGAGCTGAGCTGGAGGGGCAAACTAATGGCGTACACGGTCATTAGGAGGCCCCCAAGGGGGTACGAGGACTACAAACCCTACATAGTGGGCCTGGTTGAGCTGGAGGACGGGAAACGCGTACTAGCCCAGATAGTGGACTGCAACCCGGAGGAGGTTCGGGAGGGCATGGAGGTGGAGGCGACGTTCAGGAGGATACGCGTAGACGGGAGTTCAGGCATCATAGAGTACGGCTACAAGTTCAGGCCGGTTATCAGGTGGGGCGGGGAGGGCGCGCACTCCAGCCGATAAAGCAACGCCAACATCTCACTTATATTCTGCACCCACCCCTAAATTAGGGGTGGGGGAAGGGATTAAGGGCTTGACCCACCGCGACAAGTACGAACTGGTCAGCGAACTTGCTAGGAGGAGGGGTTTCTTCTGGCCCTCCTTTGAGATATACGGTGGGCTAGGCGGCTACATATCCTACGGACCCCTAGGGGTCCTAATGAAGAGGAAGCTCATACAGAAGTTCAGGGAGTTCTACCTGAAGCCGATAAACGCCATAGAGCTAGACTCCCCGATAGTCATGCCGGAGAGGGTTTTTGAGGCTTCAGGCCACGTGGAGCACTTCAGGGAGCCCATGCTTGAGTGCACGAAGTGTAGAAGGAAGTTCAGGGCCGACCACCTCCTGCAGGAGGCTGGAATGAGCGACACCGAAGCCGAGAAGCTAAGCCTAGAAGAAATAACGCGGGAGATAGAGGCTAGGGGGGTTAAATGCCCGGAGTGCGGCGGAGAACTAGCGAACCCCGCCTACTTCACCACCATGTTCCAGACGACCATAGGCCCATACTCAGACGCAGTCGGCTACGGTAGACCGGAGGCAGCCCAAGGCGTCTTCGTGGAGTTCAAGCGTCTGTATCAGTATGCGAGGGAGAAGCTCCCCTTCGCCGCCGTCCAGATAGGGAGGGCGATGAGGAACGAGATATCCCCGAGGCAGGGTCCAATACGCCTCAGGGAGTTCACCATCATAGACATCGAGTTCTTCTTTGACCCTGAGGAGCCCCAGTGTCCGAGGCTTCACGAGGTGGAGGATGAAACCCTTCGGTTGATACCGGCTGAGCTGAAGAAGAGGGGCGTCTACGAGCCGGTTGAGGTCACGGTGGAGGATGCGCTGAGCAAGCGCTACATACTCATGGAGTGGCAGGCATACTTCATGGCCATGGCGAAGAGGTTCCTCACCTCGCTGGGCGTCCCGGGGGAGAAGCAGAGGTTCGTGGAGAAGTTGGAGTGGGAGAGGGCGCACTATTCAGCCCAAGGCTACGACCAAGAGGTCTACCTAGAGAGGTGGGGATGGGTTGAAGTTTCAGGCCACAACTACAGAACCGACTACGACCTAAGCCAGCACATGAAATACAGCGGGGAGGACCTCCGAGTGTTCAAGGAGTACGAGAAGCCTGTTATAACCGAGAAGCCGCTCGTGAAATTCAACGTTCAAAAGATTAAGGCCACGTTCGGCGAGGACGCCGAGGACGTGCTGAGGTTAGCGGCATCCATGAACCCAGCCGAGGTTGAGGACGCCCTCCGAAACAGGGGATACGTCACCCTAGGCCCCTACAGGCTCACCCGGGAGCATGTGTCGGTGAGGTGGGTGAAGGAGAAGTCTACAGGTAGGCGGTTCACCCCCCACGTGATCGAGCCGAGCTTCGGCCTAGACCGCCTCTTCTACGTAACGTTGGAATACGCCTACGGGGTGAGGGATGGGAGAACCGTGCTCAGCCTGCCGAGGGACGTCGCCCCAATCCAAGTGGCCGTCTACCCCCTAGTGAGCCGCGACGGCCTCCCAGAGAAGGCCAGGGCCGTCTACCACCTCCTACTTGGGGAGGGCTTCGACGTGGAGTACGACGAGGCGGGCTCCATAGGGAGGCGGTACGCAAGAGCGGATGAGGTGGGCATCCCCCTCACAATCACCGTAGATTATCAAACCATGCAGGATGAGACGGTGACCATCAGGGATAGGGACACGTGGAGGCAGGTGAGGAACGAAATCCGAAAGATTCCAGAAATTCTTCATAAATACTTTAGGTACAAAATCGACTTCGAGGAAATGGGTGAAATGGTGAATAAAACGTAGTTCAGTTATTTTTTTAAGCATCGTCCCCTTTATAGTGGGTGTGAATAAATAGAGCGTGGGAGGGGGCGGGTATCGTATTTCCAGTGGAGCGTGAAGACACGGCGAAGAGGAGGATTCTAAGCGCCTGCCAGGAGCACATACGTAGGGTGGTGGAGGTAGCCCGCCGGGTCCCGCGGGTGGTAGACTGCCTCGTGAGGGAGGACAAGGAAGGCGCCCAGCAACTCTACTTGGAAATAAGGAAGTTAGAGGAGGAGGCGGATGAGGCCCGGATGCTAGTCGTAAAGGAGCTCACCGACGTTGGGGCGATACTCACCTGCCGCGAGGACTTCCTACGCTTCATAGACCAAGTGCACGAAATCTTGGACTTCTGTGAGGGAGCCGCCTTCCGCATCACGGAGATACTGGATAGGATGTGGAAGATCCCGGATGACTCGAAGGCCAGGGTGGTGAAGATGGCTGACGCCATGCTAGACACGGTGATGAAGCTGAGGGATGTCGCCACCACCCTAGGCTATAATGCAACCACAACCACGGAAAAAGCGCTAGATGTGGAGGCGGCTGAGAAAGCCGCAGACGCGTGCTACCGAGACGCCGAGATGAACATCATCAGTAGCAAGATAGACGTGCCTACCCTTCTCTTACTTCGTGAAGTTGTTCAGTTTATGGAGGACGCCGCAGACAAGGCGGAGGACGCCGCTAAAGCCGCCCGAATTTTGGCTTTCTCCCTATGAGGAGGGAGAAGTGGAGCCACGTGATATGAAGTCGGTGAGGGACGTCGTCCGTGACGTGGTGGAGGCAATTAGGGGAAGGCGGACCCCCGAGGCGGAGTTGGTAGAAAACTTCCTAGTAGTCTGGGACCCAGAGCAGGGGGTGAGGCTTTACAGGGCGGGCTTCTACGGGAAGCCGCTCGGCATACCAAAACCAAAAACCCCGGAGTTCGATGCACCCCTCATACTAGACCTCATGGAGGGCTTATACCTCATGGAGAAGGGCCTACTCACCGTCTACAAGGAACCGGGAAGAAAAACCATAACCCCTAAGGAGCTACTGCAAATCGCCAGGAAGCTCCACGAGGACTTCGACCTAAAATACACCGTCTACCAACAACTGAGGAACCAAGGCCTAATAGTGACCCCGGGGATAAAATACGGGTGCGACTTCGTCGTCTACAAGCGTGGACCAGGCTTAGAGCACGCGCCGTACATGCTCACGGTGAAAAAGCCGGATGACGAAATCACAGCCACGGAGATAGTAAAAGCCGGGAGGCTGGCTACAACCGTGAGGAAGAGGTTCATAATAGCCATACCGAACGAGAAAACAAAAGAAGTGCAATACCTCATGTTTAAATGGTTCAGAGCGTAAAAATGGGAAACTCGACGTGAAACCTAGCTTTTCACGTCAGGTATGGCGGTAATTACCCCGCGGGATTCCTTAAGAATGACCACGTTCTTGTAATCTCTGTGGTGTAATTCAAGAACGTAATCTTCTGGTTTGAAGCCGAGGCTTTTTATGCGTTTACCTAGTTGGTCTATGAGGAACTGCACCGTCTTCCCTATCCTAGCCTTTTTAGAGGCGAAGCTTTTTGATTCGTACACCTTAATTATCCGTTTCCTAAGTCGGTACTCCATGAATATAGAAATGGTCATGCTACCAGCCACTATTACGTTTATCACCATAACCGCGTAGAAGGAGCCGAACGTCCGCTCCACGAACGCTGGCTTTTGGAGAATGAGCACCACCAACGACACCATAAGTGCCATGCATAAGATGGAGACGCACTTAAAAATGCTGGCTTTCTTAGCCAGTGGCCTCATCTCTGGAACCTCAGCTGGATAATAGGCGATTTTGTAGAGAACCCCTTTTATATTGCGGTAAGCCCTCTTCACGTCTAAGGACGAGGCGCTCCTAGCTATAGATTCTATGGGTCTGGGGTCCCATAGGAGCAGTGCCCTAAACTCGTCCAGTTTATTAATCATTTCTACGTATTCTTGAAGTTCCTTTTTTAGTGCTTTTTCGTCCTTTTTCTCAATTTTTCCCTTTGTTTTTGAGGTTGCCTTACTGGAAGAGGTCGTAGACATTCTCCATACTTACTCTACCCGGTCTAAAATAAACTTATCGGTCTTAAGAAAATTATGGGTTAAAAAATGGGATTTAAGTTCGCTATTTTTCACGGAGTTTTCGATTTGCGGATTGCCAATACATCATTAGCTTTAGCACTTCATCTGGAACTCGCCCTATGGCTTCCTCAATGGTGTTTAGGGCTCCTGTCCAATTCCCCTTGGCTTATGGTTGGAATTCTACCCTACTACCCGCCACCCAGCCATAGGGTTTCTAACGCCTAAGCCCCATCGAAGGCTTCGAGGTCACGCTTAAGGGGTTCCTGAACGTAGCTGCTTACGGCCTCACTTAGCCTATCGATCACCCTGTTCCATATCCCCTTTAGGTTTCTTCGGAATATCTTGATGAGATCGTAGAATATCAGAACGAATGCCGCTAGGAATATGGAGCCGACTAGGATTTTTATGATGTAGAAGGTTTCGTGCACCTGCCTGACAATGGGGGACACTGCAACCCAAACCATGCTTATAGCCGATAGGTAGAGTATATCCATAACCACCTTACGGTATGCAGTCCCAGTTATTCCGAGGCTTCTGACGAACCGGCTTGAAGCCAATTCGAGGAAGAATTTCAACGACAGGATTACCTTGTATCCGAAGTAGATGATCGCCAGCAGATTAACGGCGCTCAGCAGTTGACTGACGGATGTGCGGAGTATTTCGAATACTGATATTTCTATGCCCCCAAATGTGTAAGCGAGAAAGCGGATTAGCGCTAATGCCACCGCCAGTTTCAGTCCGTTGGATATTAGTTCGGTTAAGTTTGTTTTTATTTTTCTTTTGAACTGCTCAGCCTCTTCAACTTCTCCTTTTAGGTTTTTGATTAGTGGGCGTAGAGGTCTAGCTTTTTGGGTTTTCATTATTTTTCGTACGTCTTTTTCGTGGAGGATGAATGCCTTAAGTGAGAATATGATTGGGACGATTGCGCAGAATACGAGGGGTATCAGGGGCATTCCTAGGAGCCCCCCGAGGGTTACCGTGAAGAGCCTCACGTCCCTAGTTGCCCATGGGAATCCGTTTCTTAGTTCGTGAATGTCTATGCACTCCGCTGAAACCTTAGTTACGTAGCTGACCATGACCACCCCGAATGCGGCTAGCGCGGTGACTAGGAGGGCTAACGCCGTGTTCATGTAGGGGAGCTTGAGCGCTAGGAACCCTAGCGCCGTGATTATGGCGATGTCGGCGAACCTATCCAACACCGTGTCTAAGAAGCCGCCCCACACGCTCTCCTCTCCCCTCAGCCTTGCAAGTTCCCCGTCTACGCCGTCCAAAATTGATGCGATGTGCGCCGATATCCCCGCAAGCGGCATATATCCAGTGACGAAGAGGGCGGCGGAGAGGAGGGCAGTTAAGAAGCTGATGACGCTCACATGGTTGGCGCTCAACCAGTGCACGCTCCTGTATAACAGAATGGAGATGCGTGTGGAGATGGGCCTATTAATATATCTGGAGATTGGGCCGTCGGTCGGTCTCACCAACTCTCTCTTTATAATCTTCCAGTACATCTCTCTGGCGTTAACTAAATCCTCTGGCGTGTCTACATCCATCCACAGCTTCCCGGTTACATCCACATACGCTACCTCCCCTAGCTCGGCGGCGTAGTTAACGAGGTCTGAGAGGTTGGAGTTTGGGCCTTTAGCCTCGATAACCTCGTTGATCATGTCGAATGCCCTCTGTGATAGTAGGAATAGCCCCGTATCCACCCCGTCGAATGGAGGTAGCTTCTTCCCAACCCTCCTTATTCCGTCCCTCCCCAGCTCGACCTTAAGACCCTCCACGGCTTTTTCCCATGAGGGGTCCCTGTCTAGGCAGAGGATGACCGCCTTTTCGGAGTTTGAGCGTAAGAGCTTGGTTAGTAGGGAGCGCTCAAACAGGTGGTCTGACATGCATACCAGTATTTTATCCGCTTTGACCCCGTCTACGGCGGTCTTTAGGGTGTAGAGGTTCCCGAAATCTTCACCATTAACCGCGACCACCCTCACCCTACCGCCGAAGCGGCTTTCAAACTTCTCCGTCAGTTCCGGCCTCGTTGCGATTATTATCTCGTCTACCTTTACGGCTTGAAGCCGGTTTATTATGAAGTCCGTGATGGTTACTCCCGGAGCTACCTCAAACAGGGATTTTGGCATGGACTCAGTATAGGGCATGAGCCTACTTCCCCTTCCAGCGGCTAGTATAACCGCTTTAATGGTGCCCATTTTCCCCTCACCGTTTAAAAAGGTGCCAAAATGTTATAGCTAGCTCCAAAATATAAAGATTCTGGATGAGGGTTGCAGAGGTGAACGGGTAAAATTTATAAATCGATGTGCATAGCTGTGCACATCGGTGGTTCAATTGCGGTTGCGGGTGTTAGCGGCCGTCGCCCTCATGGCGGTTCTGTTTGTGGGTGTGGTTGCCTACATCTACGGCGGGGTGGCGGGGGCGAGGAGGGCGCTCGTAGTGGCGACGACGACCAGCCTCTACGATACGGGGCTCTTAGACGAAGTCGCAGATGAATACGCAAGGCGGTATGGCGTAAGGCTCTACTTCATTTCGGTGGGGACGGGATTAGCCCTGAAACACGCAGAGAGGGGCGACGCCGACGCCGTTCTGGTGCACGCCCCCTCCGAGGAGGCGAGGTTCCTAGCCGGGGGCTACGGAGGCGTGAGAAAGATAATCGCGTACAACTTCTTCCTAATCGTTGGGCCACCAAGCGACCCAGCTGGAATCAGGGGGTCCACACCCACAACCGCCCTAGAAAGGATCGCGGAGGCGGGGAGGGCTGGAAACGCGCTATGGATTTCCCGTGGGGATAAATCGGGGACGCACGTGAAGGAGCGCCAGCTCTGGGAGGCGGCTGGATTTGACCCCGACGAGCTCAGGGGAGAGTCTTGGTACGTTGAGTCGGGGACCGGCATGGGTAAAACGTTGATGATGGCGAGCGAGATGGAAGCCTACACGCTAGCGGATGCGGGGACGTACATCCGATACCTAAGCGGGGGGTTAATTCGCTTAGACACCCTAGTCCGCGGGGGGAGAGAGCTCATTAACGTCTACAGCGTCATGGCGGTGAACCCGAACGTCCACCCGGACGTGAACTTCAGGGAGGCGGTGAGGTTCATTGAGTTCCTGGTTTCGGAGGATGGGCAGAGGCTCATCGCGGACTTCAAGGTAGACGGGTACACCCTATTTTACCCCGCGGTTGGCGTCCTCCGGGAGGAACCCACATCGGAGGTGGCGCGTTGGATCATGGATTACGCCTTCATCAACGGCTCCGAGTGCCCACCCCAATACCGCATGGGCGTCAACGAGCTCTACCAAGGTTGAGGGAGTGAGCATGTGGGAGCTCGTAGACGGGTTCCTGAAGGCCCTGCAGCTCCTAGCCTCGGCGGACCCAACGGTCACGGAAATCGCAACTAGAAGCCTATGCATCTCCGGCGCCGCGACGCTCATGGCCGCCTCGTGGGGCCTCCCAACAGCCATACTCCTGGCCATGGGGGACTTCAGGGGGAGGGAACTCGTTAAGGCCGTCTTCAACGCGATGCTCGGGGTTCCAACCGTCGGCCTGGGCCTCGTCTTATTCCTTCTCTTCTCTAGGAGTGGGCCGCTGGGGTTTCTGAGGCTCCTTTACACGCCCATGGGGGTGGCTGTCGGCCAGGCGGTTTTAGTAACCCCGATCGTGGTGAGCTTTATCGTCAGCGCCGTGGAGTCCGTGGAGCCTGAAATTAGGGACTTGGCGAGGACGCTCGGGGCCTCGGAGCTTGGCGCGTCCATGGCGGTCCTCAGGGAGGCGAGGGGTGGTGTTGCGTTGGCGTTGGTTGCGTCATTCAATAGGGCCATCTCCGAGCTGGGAGTCGCCCTCATGATCGGCGGGAACATCAGGGGGGTCACCCGCGTCCTCACCACCTCCATCGCCCTCGAAACAGCCCGAGGGGAGATAGAACTCAGCATCGCCCTAGCCATCATACTCCTGCTCGTCGTCCTAGCCGTGAGCCTCCTCTCTAGGCTCCTGCGGAGGTGGGGCGGTTGGACGCGCTGATGGAGCTTAGGGGTGTATCAAAGAGGTATGGCAGAGTAACAGCCGTTGACTGCGTCGATTTGGCGGTTGAGGAAGGGAAGATCCTGACGATTATAGGTCCAAACGGGGCTGGGAAGACTACCTTACTCCGTTTGATGGCTCTCCTAGAAAAGCCTACGAGTGGTGAAATCCTCTATAGGGGGGTGAGGGTGGACGAGGCGGGCGAGGATGTTCGCAGGAGGATCGTCATGGTCTTCCAGAGGACGACGCTTTTTAGCGCATCCGTCTACGAGAACGTGGCTTACGGGCTCAGGATTAGGGGATATGGAAGGGATGAAGTTGATGCGAGGATCCGCGAGGTTTTAGAGGTTGTGGATATGGCTGAGCACGCCGATAGGCACGTCAGGGAGCTATCCGGCGGTGAACGTAGACGGGTTGCAATAGCTCAGGCGCTAGCACCAAAACCGGAACTCCTACTCCTAGACGAGCCACTCTCCGACGTAGACCCGCCAACAGCCGAAGCCATCGAGGAGGTCATCAGGGAGCTCGCTGGAGACCTGACGATCGTCCACGCAACCCACGACCTGCTTCAGGCGGCGAGGCTCTCAGACGTAATCGCGTTCATGCGGGACGGCAGGATAATCCAAATCGGGAGAGCAGGCGAGGTCTTCAGGAGACCCGTAGACGCGTTTATAGCGCGGTTCGTGGGCTTCGAGAACATCTTTGATGGTGTGGTTGTCAGCGTGGAGGGGGGTATTGCGAAGATAGCGGTGGGAGATGTACTAATTGAGGCGGTCACGGAGAGGCGTGGAAGATGCAAGGTGGCTCTACGACCCGAGGACATAGTGCTCTCCGTCACCCCCCTAGAATCAAGCATGAGAAACACGCTTAGGGGTAGGATAATAGATTTTGTGGATGCGGGGGCGTTGGTTAAGGTTTTGGTAGACGTAGACGGGGTTACATTCCGCGTCCTCATCACAAAAAGGTCGTTCTTGAATATGAAGCTCAGGAGGGGCTTGCCAATATACTTATCCTTTAAGGCGTCATCCATTCAGGTCTTTTAAAGACTATATCGTTTCCACCTTGAAGTTTCTTGAGCCCAGCCCGTATTTCATGGCGTAGTCTAGGTGGCGTATATCCTCGGGTTGCACACCCCTCAACGATGGCTCCACCTCCCCTAGGAGTTGGAGACCCATACAGTCCAGCGCCACGGGGTCTACGCCGGCCATCATATAACCCAGTTTTACTGCGCGCCCGCCGTGGCGGATTTCCTGAGCTCCCACCAAGGTTTGGACGGCGTCCACGATGAACAGGTTCGGCTTTATTATGGAGTTTACCTCGGCGATGGAGCGGTGTATATCCTTTAGACCACCATGCATCTTTATCCTCTCAAACTTGGATAAGAAGCCGAACTGGTTCTTCAACGCACCGGTCAACCCACACACCTTATGAACCTTAAGCACTGGAAGCGACACAATATAATCGAACTCCAGCGGAACCTCCGAGAGCTTCACCGCAAAGCCTCGGGCGCTCACCATACGCTTCATTCTACACTTGTATAGGTTAACGAGGGGGACACCGACCTCCCTGCACACATCCCTCAAGGCGTGACGCTCAAGGATTTTGTCCGCGTCCCCGGCGTCGAAGGCGGGTGCATCCCCGACCACCACCCGCTGGGCGGGGAGCGCCGTTAAGACCTCCCTCAGCACGTCTGGGTGGGTGGTTGTGGGGTATGGCTCGTGCGAGACTATGTTCGGCTTGACGAAGACGCTCTCCACACCCTCGAATTCCCTGCGGAACAGCCGCAGGACATCCCTCACGAAGCCGCGCCTATCGCTGGTCTTTCTTAGGTAGACGGTGGCCATACGTTATTGAGGTGGTAATAAACCCTTATATAAACCGCCATGATGTTAATAGTTGACTAAAATGGCAACTGAGCATGAGAAGCGTATAATTGCCCTATTTCTCGCCCTTCTAATGATAATCCAAGCTACACTCGCGGTTTTCCCGGTTCAAGCGGCCAATCTAGAGGATGAGAGATTAGACGAACTTCTACATGAACGGGACATACACGGTCCTCCCCGCCTCCTCTACAAAACCGTGGGGGTAGAAGAGGGGGGCCGAATTCAGGTTCTGCTCAGATACGACCCGGAGGATGGATGCCCACCCCTCGGATGCGTAAAAATTCTGAAGAAGTACAAGATGTTACCCTTAGTTCTAGCCGAGGTAGACGCGGACGCGTTTGAGCGGCTCGGGGACATCCCGGGAGTGGTGGATGTCTACCCGGATGTCTGGGTCTACGCCCTCGGCACCTTCAAGGTTGGGGAGGAGTACCCCTACTTAGGGAGCTACCCCGCATTCCTGAACGAGACAACCCACCTAGTCGGGGCTGACGAGATGTGGAGGATGGGCTTCCGGGGGGAGGGAGTCACCATCGCCATACTGGACACAGGCATCAACAAGGAACACCCAAACCTCGACGACCTAGATGACAACCCAGAAACGGAGGACCCAAAGGTGATAGAGGACGTGTCCTTCGTCCCCGGGGAGGACGCGGAAGACAGAAATGGGCACGGAACCTTGGTGGCGGGGATAGCGGCTGGCACCGGGGCTGCATCATCCCAGGGGTTCCTCTCGGGTAAAGAGTGGGTGAACGACACGTGGATACCGCCAAAAACTCAGGTTGGCGTCGCCCCAGCCGCAAAGCTCTACAACGTGAAGGTTCTGAACAAGCGGGGTGAGGGTAAGATTTCTTGGATTGTCTCCGGGGTTGAGTGGGCTGTGGAGCATGGGGCGGATGTCATATCCATGAGCCTCGGCGGGTTCCCCCTAGAGGCGTCTGACCCCCTCACCGACGCCATTAAGGCGGCTGTTGAGGCGGGCGTCGTCGTGGTTGTGGCGGCTGGGAATGAGGGTCCCGGAGGCTTCACCGTGAGTAGCCCAGCCATATCCCCATACGCCATAACGGTCGGGGCGACCTACGAAACGGGGCAGGTCGCATACTTCAGCAGCAGGGGCCCAACGCCATACTGGATTCTAGCTAAGCCGGACTTGGTGGCGCCCGGGGCCGCCGTCATCTCCACCCCAGCAGCCTACAGGGAGGACGACGAAGTCTACTACGAGGAGGTTTGGGGTACATCCGCGGCTGTGCCGCACGTGGCTGGAGCCGCAGCCCTACTACGTCAGGCGTTTCCGAACTGCAGCGCCTTCGCCGTAAAGGCGGCTTTGATGATGGGCGCCAAGGATTTAGGGTTAGACTGCTGCATTCAGGGGGCGGGCCTTCTGGACATACCATCCGCCTATAAAATTCTTCGGGGTAATCCAGCCCCGACGACCTGCACCCCAGCCAAGATCGACTCCATGACCTGGCCGACGGTCTCCCTCTACCCCGGGGACTTCAAGGTGCTGAACATCACCGTGGTGAGTGGGGGGCACTTCCCAGACGCCAAGATGAGGATTGAAGGCTCCGTTAAGTCGTTCATGAGCTTCTCCGGCGCCGGAAGCCTCGGCGTCCACCTTAAGTACAAGAGTAGGGGGACGTGGGTCTACGACACCACGCCCTACCTGTTCATCTATGGAGACGAGTACGACAACGGGACGGTTGCCGAGCTGGGAAACTTCACGGGCCAGAAGTCGGTGGCTGTGCAGTTGGTGATTCCTGAGGACGCTAAGGAAGGCGTCTACCACGGTAGCATAAAGCTGGTGAACGGGACCCGCGTGGCGGCATCCATCCCCGTGGAGATTGAGGTGAGGAAGCCTAAGGGTAGGGTGATACTGGATGATGTATCCCACTACCCAGACGACGTGGAGAGGCTTTGGGGAGGCTCATTCATGGGTTATGGGCTGGAGCTTTGGTGGAGGGTGGTGGCCGAGGCGGGATACGACGTGGATTCCCTCGCACAAACGATGAATAAGACCTCCCTAGACCAGTGGGCCATATTCCTAAGCGGCAACTACCAAGTGGTCTACCTACACGACACGGACCTACACAGAGCCAGAGCGGACGCCTTCCCGAAGCTCCTATCCATGAACGTCAGCATAGTCGCCCTATACGACGGAGGCTTCAGCTACAGCTGGATAACCACGGAGCTATATCCAGAGTTCAGCGAGGAGCCGCTGACGGGCGTAACGGAGTCGTTCAACAGGACGCACCCCATATCTCAGGGGGTCGGTCGGGTGGCGGCGTTGGGTGGGGGTGAATTAGCCGTCTACGGGCCAGCGGAGGTGGTGGCTACAATCGCGAGCGCCACATCGCACACCGCCAGCGGCGTCTACATCGCCACCTACGAGGAACCCGGTGGAGGAAGGCTAGTATCCATCGGCGACTCAAACTTCTTCGACATAGGGATGACACCCGACTTCCTCTGGTACTTCCTACTAACCGAGTGCGACTTAGAGGTGGAATCCACCGACGCAGCCCAGTTGGCGGTGAACATACTGGACTACGCCATGGAAAGGACGCCTCAGAAGCAGGTGACGCCTGAAAAGCCGGAGCTAATCGAGAAACCTGAACTTATGCCTTGGATGATTATTAGCCTAGCGGGTTTGGTGGCGTCCCTAATTTCCCTAGCGTCCGCCGTCATAGTCATGTATTACCTGAGGAGGCGTGAGCCTACCCGCCTATCTCCGGCTCAACCCTCACGTTGAGCTTCAGCCGCTTCCCGAGCTGGCGGAGCTTCTTCATGTGCCTCCTAGGCAGTAACGGCAGGTACTCAGGCGGAACTACAATAATAGCCTCCCTATCGAATACCTCAACCCTGAACTCTGGGAAGTACTTGGCGGCGAACCGCTCCAAGACCTCCACGGTCTTCTGGTCTCTCCCCCTGACTGGAACCACGAAGGTTCTCTTCCCGAAGACGTAGATTTCGTATTCAGGGCGGTTCGTCATGAAGTCGCGAATGACCACCGCCGGCCTGGCTAGGTCCTCCCTGTCTAGGCCCTGCGGCGTCTTCACCACCATCTCAAGCGTGTAGATCTTGGAGATGAAGCCCTTCTCGATGAATATGACCGTGTCTATGATGGAGGGTATCAATCCAAGCTCAACCTTCCCTATGAACCGCTGAATCGCGTCTATGGGAGTGGTGGCGTGGATGACGCCCACCATGCCGACGCCGGCAAGCCTTAGGTCGGCGAAGAGCCTGAAGTCCGCCTCGTCCCTCATCTCGTCGAAAATCGTATAGTCGGGCCTGCTCAGTAGGAGGACGTCGTAGATTTCCCTCGTGGTTGTCGCGCTCTTGGAGTATTGCGTAACCTCCGGTGGTAGTTGCATGTCCCTTGGGCTCTCCAGCGTCTTCACAACCCTCCCCTTCCTCCTGTAGAATCCAGCGAGCGCCTGGGCGAAGGTGGTCTTTCCCATGCCCGGAGCCCCAGCTATTAGTATGCCCTCCGCCCTCTGCTCCAGCCTCTCTAGGAGCTTCCTAGGCGGGTTGTATTCCTCGAGCGTGAGCTGGAATATGGGCTTCACCGCCGTGATTTCCAGGCCGTCCGAGAGAGGGGGCCTCGTGATGACTATCCTGTAGGAGTTGAGCTGGATGATGGTGGAGTGCTCCCCAGCCACCTCTAGGAAGCTCTCGCCGTCCTTCTCCACCTTCTCCATCAAGTCCCTGATTAGGGCCTCCAGCTCCTCCCTCTCTACGGGTCTGTCGCCAGCCTTCTCGTATCTCCACGCACCGGGCTCCCCCCTCTTCACGAAGGGTGGGACTCCCTCCTTCAGGTGGAGCGACATAACATCCCCGTCGAAGAACTCCTCAAGCCTTATCGTGGTTGGGGGTCTACCATAGAGGGTTTTGAGGCCCATGGCTTCAGCCACCCTCACTAGGGCGAGGTCGCTGGAGACGACGACCCCGTCGGTCTTAGACGCCAACGCCCTCACCGCCGCGTCAACCTCCCCGATTCCGTCGTGGACGAACTCTAGGGGGACACCGGCCTCCTCAGCAACCTTCCTGAGAGTCCTCAATCCGTTTACAGCCCTGAAATCTCCCAGGCGCGTTCTCCTCTCCACCTCGCGTAGGACGCTCTGAGAGATGAGGATTTTACCGCGAACCTTCCCCTGACTAATCAAATCCGAGAGAACCCCGCACTCTAGGGCGGAAACATCTGGAACGTACTTCTCCACTTTTGATCAACCTTTAACTAGCTCACGTAATGTGGGGGGAGTGATATTAAAACGTTTTGGGCTGGGTGAGGGCGGTGGTCCATCCCGCCTCGTTCGGTCTCAGGTGAGTTGCGCGCCATTCCAACCCGGAGAACCGTAAGGCTTATAGGTGGTGTGATGGTTGGGTGGTCAATTAAACTTAGGAGGTGAATGGGAGTGAGCGGTAGGAGCCGCTACGGACCTGCGCCCACGAGGTTCAAGCCGAAGCCCGTGGAAGTAGACGGGGAATACGAGGTAGACGTTATAGACATGAGCAGGCGCGGAGACGCCGGCGTAGCCAAGATCATGGGCTTCGTCATCTTCATACCAAACACCAGGCCTGGACAGCACGTGAAGGTTAAAATAACGAAGGTTGGGCGTAATTACGCCGTGGGGCAGGTAGTGGAGTAGGATTAGGCTAAATTTGGGCGGGAATGCCCCAACTGGGGCCCTTTAAACTTCCACAAATCTACATTTTGTGGCGATGCAACGTTCCATCGGCTTCTCTGAAAGCCAAAAACATTTTTATTTTTGTCGACATTCCCCTATGGAGTGGTGAGTGGAGACGGACCTGATAATCATACCGCTGGCAGTAGGCTTCCTCACCCTCGGCTTCGTCTGCCTCCTATACTGGCTGGTGACCCGCGAGGACGCAGGCGAGGAAAGAATGCGCGAAATCGCTGAATACATCAGGGTGGGAGCTAACGCCTTCCTGAAGCGTGAGATTAAGACCATGTCCTTCTTCATCGTGGCCTTGGCGGTAATCCTCTACCTAGCTATGGGAAAGTGGCAGATAACCTTCGGATTCCTCGCCGGCGCCCTCCTCTCCATATTGGCGACGCTTATCGGCATGAACGCGGCCACGAGGGCCAACGTGAGGGCTACGAACGCCGCTAGGAAGTCGGCTGCGGACGCCCTAGTGCTCGCGTTCAGGGGAGGGGGTGTGATGGGCCTCTCCATCGTCGCTCTCAACCTCATAGGCATTTCTGCGCTCTGCATACTCTTTGGAGTTGGGCCTGAAAACCCGGATGCTGTGGGCCTCCTCGTTGGGTATGGATTTGGAGCCAGCCTCTCAGCGTTGTTCGCTCAGGTGGGTGGGGGGATATACACGAAGGCCGCCGACATCGGGGCCGACCTAGTGGGCAAGGTGGAGGCTGGGATACCCGAGGACGACCCAAGAAACCCGGCGGTAATCGCGGACCAAGTCGGCGACAACGTCGGCGACTGCGCCGGAAGGGGCGCCGACCTCTTCGAGTCCACAGCGGACAACCTCATCGCCACGATGATCATCGGCGTGTGCTTCATACCCGTCTACGGCTGGAAGGCTGTGATGTTTCCGTTGCTCATCTGGGCGGTGGGAGCCCTATGCACCATCATAGGCTTATTCGCCGTGAGACCTTGGAAGGGTTTAAGCCCCATCTCATCCCTCAACGTCGGCCTCTTCTCCACGGGGCTCCTCTCTCTGGTCGCCTTCTACATCATATCCGTCTACTTCATGGGAGACGTACGCTTCTTCTACTGCCTCTCCCTCGGCCTCCTAACAGCCCTCATAGTATCACTCGTGGTGCAGCGGTACACGGGCGCCAATGGGAGGCCCGTCAGGGAGATAGCCGAGGCCAGCGAGAGCGGCGCCGCGATAAACATCATAACTGGGTTCTCCTACGGCATGGAGAGCGCCGCCATCCCCATCATCACCATAGCGGCGGTCATCGCCATCTCCTACCTCACGTTCGGCGGGGGGCTCCTAGGAATCTATGGGGTCGCCGCCTCAGCCCTCGGCGTGATGGAGATGGCCGGCATCATCATGGCATCGGACACCTTCGGCCCAATCGTGGACAACGCTGGGGGCATCGCGGAGATGTCGGGTCTTGGAGGGGACATCGAGGAGAAGCTTGACGCGCTAGACTCCGCTGGGAACATCACGAAGGCGATAACGAAGGGTTACGCCATGGCAACAGCCGCCCTCACCAGCGTGATCATGATCTTCGCATACCTCTCCGAGGCCTCAAAGCACATGGGTGTAACGCTCGTAGACGTGAACCAGCTGGCGCACCGTCTCAACGCCTCAAACCCGTTCCTCATCATAGGCCTGCTGGTCGGCGCCACCATACCATTCCTGTTTTCAGCGTTCACGATAAGAGCCGTAAGCAGGACTGCCTTCCACATGATAGAGGAGGTTCGGCGGCAGTTCAGGGAGATTCCGGGATTACTGGAGGGCAAGGCTAAACCTGACTACGCCAGATGCGTGGACATAAGCACGAAGAACGCCATAAAGGAGATGTTCCCCCCAACAATCCTCGGATTGGTGGCGCCCGTCATCGTGGGCTTCACCCTCGGGGCCTGGGTCCTAGTCACGTTCCTCCTAGCCGTGAACGTGGTTGGGGCGTTACTCGCAACATTCATGTTCAACGCTGGAGCCGCATGGGACAACGCGAAGAAGTATATTGAGGCTGGGCACTTCGGCGGCAAGGGGACGGATGCGCACGCGGCCTCCGTAGTAGCCGACACGGTTGGGGACCCATTCAAGGACACAGCTGGGCCCTCACTCCACATACTCATAAAGCTGGAGAACATACTCTCCATCACCCTCCTCCCAATGTTCCTCGCCTACCACCTACTGTAGCGGTGGCGTGCGCCATTGACTGTTGAGGTTCGGCTGACGGACATTCATGGGGTGGGGGAAGCCGTCCAACGGGGAGACGTAGTGATTATTGTAGACGTGCTGAGGTGCAGCTCCACCATGGTCGCCGCCCTCGCCAACGGCGCCCTAGGAATAATCCCAACGCTAACCGTGGAAGAGGCAAAACGCCTACACGAAGAGAACCCGGAATTCATCCTAGCTGGGGAGAGGGAAGGATTGCCGCCCGAGGGATTCCAGATGGGGAACTCCCCAGGAGAGTTCACCCCAGATGCCGTAGACGGGAGATACGTAATTTTAACGACCACCGCTGGAACTAGAGCGCTCATCAGGGCGGCTGACGCACCAGAGGTACTCGTCGGCTCCCTCCTAAACGCGAGGGCGGCGGCGACGGCGGCTGTAGAAGCCGCGGAGAACTCTGGAGCTTGCATCTCCATAATCACCGCCGGAACCGGGGACGACCTCCACTTCTCTCTTGAGGATTATTTGTGCGCCGGGCTTCTCGCTTGGAGGATGCATGGTTACGGCGTTCAATACGAGGATAAGGCGTACGCCGCCCTCCTAGCCTTCAGGGGGGCCGAAAAGAACCTCTTATCGCATATAAAGATGGCGGAGCACGCCAAATACTTAATTAGCATAGGACTCGCTAAAGACGTAGAGTTTTGCTCCCAAGTAGACATCACGGACGTGGTTCCTCGGCTTAGGATGAATCCGCGGTTCCCCCATGGGGTGGTGGAGGCGCACCGGCGGGGCGCCCATCCCCTTATAAACAATCAAAGATGCCAATTATAGATTGGGTGTGTGGAGGTTTGAGGGAGGAAGACCTCCAGAAATACCTTGATGAGGTGGGAGTAAGGGCGGAAATTCTACGCCTCAAAACGAAGGTTAAAACCGTGAGTCAAGCGGCATCCGCCCTCGGAGTGAACCGGGACAAGATTATAAAGACCATCATGTTCGTAGACAGCTCCGAGAATCCTATCCTCGCCGTGGTAAGCGGCGGAGATAGAATAGACTTAGATAGGCTGGCTAAGGTTGTGGGTAGCTCCGTGAGGATGGCTACGCCGGATGAGGTGAAGGAACACACGGGATACGCCGTCGGAGGTCTACCGCCAGTCGGGCATAAGAAGCCTATACGCACCATAGTAGACCCCAAAGTGCTGAGGAAAAGCCAAGTCTACGGAGGGGGAGGCTCGGACTCGTCGCTCCTAAAGATATCCCCACAGGACATTGTAAGACTGCAAAATGCTGAGGTGAAGTCCGTAGTGGAGGGTTAGTAGTC
>CAZKUI010000005.1:20552-32785 GCA_964555905.1 uncultured Candidatus Bathyarchaeia archaeon
AACCTTTTCACCGATATCCGGAGCTATCCAGTAATATTCAGACCAATAGCCCGGCCTACTAACCACTACTATGCCTTCATAATCTGCATGGAGCGTCTTTATCGTATATTCCGACGGATTCTCCCCATATTTCTTTATATTATCTGCCAATATGTATATGAGCTGTTGTACGGCGTTTTTAATTCTCTTTCTTTTTCTTGCGAATTTCTTTGAGTATTCCTTCTCCATCCCCCTGAGCTTAGACCTAAGTATGTAGTCTGCCCATAGTACTATGTTGGTTAATACGATAAGAATGATGAGTATGAGCGGAAAATTCAGCCGTTTAATGAAGTTTAGTTTAAGAAAAACAGCTGAAAAATACAGGGCGGTTAGTACCGTGAACAGTGCTATTGTTACCTCCTTTAAAGCTGAGACGACCACTATCTTTCGTTTGAATTCGTCTATTTTCGCGGGAAGGAAGGCAACTTTCTCTATATCATGCCGGATTTCCCTCCAAACTTCTCTGACTTTACTCGACCTAGAATCCTCAACGGCTACTTCTACTAACTTAGGGTCTACGCATCTATAAACACGGTACTCGTCTAACCAGCTAATTAACTGAGCAATTCTGAATAAGTTGGGCCTTTGTCGCCCCTTACCTCTACTCTTCCCTTTCATACCATGTCTCTGATAGAGAAGTTCTGTATACTGAGTAATTAAGCGTTCCTGTATGAGAATCGAACCTATACCCTCCAACATAAAGCTTTTATACTTACCACGTTGAAAAGAAGGAAAGGGAGATAAGCTATGGGTGAAGAGGTAATCTTTGTAAGGAAAGCGACGGGGCTGGTTAGAGAGGTTGGATGGTTCACCGCCATGTCCATGGCGCTCTGCCACACCATAGGCGGTGGAATTAACTTCTTCAGCGTAAAGGCGATGGCAACTTCAACCTACTACACCGCAAACATCCCGTTAGGCTATGCAATAGCGGGCATACCAGTCGTTTGCTTGGCTATCGCTCTATCATTAATGGCCGTCGCTATGCCGAGGACGGGTGGAGACTACATCTACGTCAGCAGAGTTTTGAATCCATTCATCGGCTTCCTCAGTAACTGGATGTTCTGGTGGTGTGACGCGCTAGTCTACGGACTAATCGCCTACTTGGACATTTGGTTCTGGGGCCTAAGCTTCTGGGTCTTCGGTAAGGTCTTCGGCGTTGCATCTATGGTTTCACTAGGCACGTGGATGCAAAGTGGAACAGCCTGCCTGATGCTTGGGATACTTCTTGATGTAATCTGGTATATTATAGGGCTGTTAGGCACGAAACCACTAGGCTATGTAATGAACTTTACGATGATAATTCCGCTGATCAGCGGAATTCTGATGATCATCGCGCTCTTCGGCTGGCCGGCGTGGGTTGCATCCCCACAGGCGGCGTGGGACAAGCTATTCGGCGAGGGGGCGTACAGCAGAATAATCGATATAGCGAGGGCGAACGGCTGGAGCGAAGAACTATACTGGCCAGGCCACGCAGGATTCTCACCAGGACCAACCTTTAACGTCATGGTCCCCGCCACCTGGGCGTATATTGGGGCAACTAGCGGAATTTACATCGGAAGCGAGGTAAAGACGCCGACCAAAAGCATGCTCGCTGGCTCCGCCTTTGCAGCTATCTTCATCATGATCTACTACGTCTTACTAACCTACGGCGTCTACAGCGCCTTTGGACCGTTCATTCAGGCGTACAACTTTGCAATGAAGGATCCAGACGCTGTTGCTAGCGTTTTAGGTGCACCGTTTGCACCAATGCTGCCGCTATTTGCCACCGTACTAGCTCCCCACCCGATTATAGGCTTCCTCATCTCCATACACGGTGCCTTCTGGCTGATGAACGACATTCCAGCTTTCCAGTTCGTTTGCAGTAGAGCGATCTTCGCATGGAGCTTCGACAGGTTCTTCCCAGAGTTCCTAGCCGCGGTGAACGATAGATTCCACAGTCCACACTGGGCGCTAACCGTCGTTCTCATAATCGGAGTAATCGGCGTAGTCTTAACACACGTCAACCCATGGTTCGCTATGGGAGCCACCACCAACATGTTCATGTGGAGAGCTATATTCGCCTGCCTCACCGGAATACTATACCCATTCGCCAGACCCGATATATTCGAGAGAGGCTTGAAAGTAATGATCGGCCCAGTCCCGTTAGTTACATTGGTAAGCATCATCGGACTGCCATTCTGGATCATAGGCTTCGCTTACACGTTCCTGGACTACATCGGCCCAGGAGCGGGCATGGCTGGGTTGATGTGGCTGCTGCTGGTCGCCATCCTTTTGGCGGTGGGTTCGATGATCTTCATCGCGTACTGGGCGTACAACGTCAAGAGGGGCATATCTGTCAAGGAGCTATACACCGAGATCCCGCCAGCCTAAAAACGAAAAAACTAAATATAGGTCTCCCTTTTTCTTTTTAGTCCGGGAGGAAAGTTAGGTATGGTTAGATTGTTCTTCGCAACGGATTCGCATGGAAGCGAGCAGGTATGGCGTAAGTGGCTATCAGCCGCAACCTACTACAAAGTTGATATACTGATGCTTTCAGGAGATATCACCGGAAAGGCGATAGTTCCAATAGTTGGTCCACAAAGTGACGGAACCTACGTTGCGACGATATTTGGAAGGAAGCACATCGCACACAACGAGGAGGAGATTAGGAAACTTGAAGAATTCATTAGATTCAGCGGCTATTACACGATGGTCTGCACGCCGGATGAGGTGGAAGAACTAAAGAAATCCCCGAAGAAGGTGGATGAGCTCTTTGACAAGGTGATGATTGAAAATCTTAAGCGTTGGCTGAACATGATACCGGAGAAGGTCCCAAAGGACGTAGACGTTTACATCATGCCGGGGAACGACGATAAGTTCATCATAGATCCCGTATTGAACGAGTGTGAGTGGATTACGCAGCCGGCTGGTAAGGTGGTAAACCTATGCTACGACTTTTATATGATTAGCTGCGAGTGGACGAATCCTACCCCGTGGAACACGCCTAGGGAGTGCAGCGATAAGGAGCTGGGGAAGAAAATTTGGGCTCAGTACGATAAGTATGATGGGGACCCCTCAAAGCTGATCTGCAATTTCCACTGCCCCCCCTACAATACGAGGCTTGACTTGGCGCCGAAGCTAAGGGGGACGGGCGCGTCGGCGCAACCCGTCTACGTCATGGGTAAGCCGGTGATGGTTCACGTTGGTTCGAAATCCATTAGGAAATTTATGGAGGAAGTTCAGCCTATGCTAGGATTACATGGACATATCCACGAATCCTACGCATACGATTTCATAAAAAAGACGCTGGTGGTAAACCCCGGCTCGGAGTACACCGAGGGTATTCTCAGGGCATATATAATCGAGTTAAGTAAAGACGGCATCGAGAAGTACATGAAGATTGAGGGATGAGTCAAATTGGCTGAGGAGAGAAGAGAGCCGAAATAGGCCCTCCAAGGAGTGGTGCAGAGATGCGATGAGATAACTCCACGAACGGAGTTGGGGATCGACTCTCCGAGATTCTACGTTTATTTTTTAACTATTCGCGTTAAATGGGTGCCGTATCTGTAAATTGGTTTAAAGAGCGGGTTCGATTAGGGATATAGCTGTATGGAAGTTTTTGATTTTTAGGGTTCGTACTATGGGGTAGTTTTGCTCTTCTATTATCTTCCTCAGTCTGTATCTGTCTGCTATGAGAAGTGCGACGAGGAGTAGGAGGAACCAGGGCAGTATCGTTTGGGCTAATTTCGCGGCTCTTTCTATTAGTTTCTCTTCTGTGGCTGCGTGGGTTGCGGGTCTTCCGGTTGATTCCACGCTCCAGCTCCAGTAGGAGGGTATGAGGTACTCGTAGGCTTCTGTTGGGGGTGTGGGTGCCGTGTTGGTGAATTCCTTGTAGGTGGGTACGTAGTAGATCTGGGAGACGAGGCCCACCCTCACGATGTCACGGGTGTATCTGTCGGTTATGGTTACATCCACGGGAACCCACCCGACGTTAGGCATGTAGACCTCGCACCAAGCGTGGCCCCCAACGAAGATCACACCCACGCTTCCACCTAGGTCTCGGAATATCAATCCGTAGTAGAGGTTGCAGGGGACGCCGAACCCCCTCATGATAGCCACAAAGAGGTCGGCGAAGTGGCGGCAAACCCCGTAGTACCTATCGCCGTAGGGTGTGGATATCGTGTTGTTCAAGATTTCGCTGGCCTTTAGCCGGAGGTACGGATAATCGGGGCGGTCTATGTAGTATGCGTGGGTGGAGAGCCAGCTCAGCGCTCCGTAGACGATGCGGTAGACGTTCTTGGAACCCCCTATGGACGCGTTTATTTCCTGAATGACGCGCTGAACAGCTGGGTGGCTGAAGTCCCAGTAATACGCCTCCTCTAGGTATTTCCCGTCTACGGCTTCTCGGGCTTCATCCACGGTGCCAACCTGCTCGGGTCCTATCCTTGACGTGTCCACCCTCCAAACCGTGTAGTTGAGGCGGATTTCCACCCTCACCTCCTGAAATGGCTCCAAGTCCCCCACGTTAAATTGCACCATGAGCACCGCGTCTACGTCATCCCTCCTCGTCTCAACGTATGCATCCTCTTCCTTCACATACTCACCAAACATACTTGGAACCCCACCCAAAACCTTCACGTCAGACCAGAAGCTATGCGCCCACACGGGCTCCCAGAAGGATACGGAGCGCCCCGGCTCCGTGCAATTATATCTGTAGGTTAATTCACCCTTAACCTGTATAACAACTTCATCAAAGAGCAACACGCCCTCAGGGACCGCCCTCACGGCTACAACGGGATAGATCAGCGCTGCATTACACACTAAGAATGCGAGAATCACCGCGATAAATGAAGCCCGCATCTTTCTCAGCGACCTCAAGGGTTAATCTAACCGCGTCCTATAAAAACGTCTACGTTTTTCGTCCCCTCACCAACTGATAAACCTCGCCGACGCAAAATGCGATGCAACGAAGGAGGTCGATAAACGGGTAGGCGATGACGGCGATAACCCTGCCCCTCCTCGGTCCCTTAAGGGCATAGTAGCCCATCGAGATGGAGAGAGACGCCAAAACTAGGCCTAAGAGGACGTAGTAGAAGATTGGATTATGGAGAAGTAGATATAACGCAACTAGCGAGGTCACCAGAAAGATGCATGAAAAGAATATCAGAACGCAGAGGAATAGCCATCTTGAGAGCGATGTGGAGAGTCCCCTCCTCCTCAAGACGATTCCCCCGCCCCTCCCATACCGGAACATCTGCCTTAGGAGCCCTAGAAGGGTTGTTCTATGCTTGTGGAGAACTAGGACATCCGGGTCTAGGGCGATATTATATCCAGCCTTGCCAACCCTTTCGATGAATTCTAGGTCGTCGAATCCGTAGTGTATCTCTTCGTCGAAGTATCCAGCCTTTATTATCGCCTCCCTCCTGAACGCCATGTTGCACCCAGCGGGGTAGCGGAATGGCTTAAGGCCATCTAGGATCATTCTCTTTTTTAGGAAGGGCATGACGGGTATTAATGAGTGGTCGGCGTAGAGTGAGAAGAAGTCGTCGCCGAATGCCCTAACGTTCCCCCCAGTGCAACCAACCCTCTCGTCCTCGAAGTTTTTCACCACCTTCCGAATCCACTCTCTCGGCGCCACGCAGTCCGCGTCTATAAATGCAACCACCTCGCCTCTACTATACCTGATTCCCGTATTCCTCGCCGCGTTAAGACCGCTTCCCTCCTCACTCACCACCTTAACCGGATACATGGCGGCGATGTCCCTGGTTCTGTCAACGGATTTTCCATCCACCACGATGATTTCCAACTTCTCCGGGTCGTAGTCCAGATTCATGAGGGAGTCTAGGAGGTCCCCTATGACGCTCTCTCCATTCTTAACGGGGATGATAATTGAGACCTTCGGGTCACTATCCTCCAAAGGGTCACCCCCTCAAGCTCGGCATCTTTAAGGTTCTAAATCCGAAGTAGACGGTTACAACTCCACAGAAGAGCTTCTCAAGCCAGTAGGTGGCTAATCTGGTGAGTATGGTGATGGCGGCGGCGATTGGGAGGGGAACCCCCACCGCGATGAGAACCATAGTCAGGCTGGACTCTATGACGCCTATCCCCCCGGGTATGACTATGTTTATTTCCTGAATGAACTCAACCACCGCGTACAGCGCAACTATAAGCCAGAAGCTAATCTGGAAGTCTAGGGCTCTAGCAACCAAGTAGGCGGTGAGGGCTCCCGTGCTCCAGTGGAACGCTATCATGCCGAAGGCAGCCGCCACATAAGATTTCTTCCTCTGCAACTCCCGCATGGTTGCGTCTATCTCCTCTAACAGGCCGTCTACGTCTGTTAAGTCCGTGGTTTCCACGTACTTCGCCACGTATTTATCTATGTAGCTTTGGATTTTGTCCGAATACTTCCTGTAAATCCTTTTGAGGAGTCCTGCGTTTAGTGCAACTGCGAATATGGCAACTACGCAACCAGCGAAGCCCATGAGAAGCAGAATCACCCTACCCTGAACTGGGAGGGGTATGCCATAAACAACCTTAAGCAAGAATATAGCTAGGGTAATCATAACCATAAAAGCCACATTATACATAATCCTATGGACCAGAACGGTAGCCACCGCCTTTCCAGAGCTGGAATTCTTCTCATTCCTTATGTAGTTCATGCGGATAAGCTCCGAACCCATCGGTATGGGGAATAGGGCGATCATAAATAGGCTGAAGAGCGTGATTCCCACCACATCCCTCAACCTGACGTTCACATTCACGCCTCTCAGCAGGATGTACCAAGAGGCGCCGAAGGCTATCAACCCTGCGAGGTCTATGATAACCGCTAATATGTATAGGGGTAAATCCAGCCGCTTCATGTGGTTTAGAACGCTAAATGGGTTGATGACTGCGAGGTAAATCAGAAATATGGTAAAACCGATTAACGCGAATATCAGCGTTTTGCTGGGTCTTAGCTTCATGGTCGCTCACTTTCCCAGCACAAGGTTCATACGGTTTGTTAGGAAGTTCCCTCTCCTATTTAAAATTGATGAGAAGGCGCGTTTCACTAAGAGGGGGGTTACGGGGTCCCGGGTTACATGAAATACTCAAGTTTGGTAACTCCGAGTATTTCCTCGAAATCTAAGCCTATTGCGTCTAGTATCTGGCTGAAGGTGGATTCCAGATACCCCACGTACTTGTCTACGTCTACGTCGTCCTTCGTCGCTAGTTGAAGGGGCTTTACGTATGGTGGTTTCACCACCTTCACGAAGCTTATCAGGTCTCCGGCTTTCACTTCTATGTTGTGTTTTCTAAGTTGTTCCGCTGCCTTTACGTGTTGTGGGGTGGTTTTCGTGTAACCTTTTATGTCCTTTCCAAGCGTTACGTGGAAGGCAAGCTCCTCCAGCGTAAACTCCCGCCTCTTTAGCCTGAGGTAACAATCCTTTATTATGGCTTGGATGCGCTTCTTGGCGTCCTCAAACTCCTCCGGAGAGGTAACTTTGCTCAGTTCCCTCACCACTTCTAGGAATGCCTTCCTTATGAAGAGTGGCATGTGCTTCTTCTTTCCCGACAGCCCCTTTATGTCTACGCTTCCATCCTCTAGGACCCCGAGGTAATTCTTCTTCCGCGTGGAGAAGACCACGTATCGGTAGACCTTATCGACATCCAAGTCCATGCCGAGCTCCTCCTCAGACCACTTCATCAACTCCTCCACCTGCTCCCGCGTTGGGTTCTTCAGGAAGACGCTGTCTGTGTCTCCGTAGACAACTTCGATGCCTAGGTCGCTGCTCTTCTTTATGGTCTTGGTGATGGCGTCCCTACCGATGGCGGCCGTGCTTTCCGCCATGGGCGGGCAGTATAAGTCGAATATCTCCGTGCCGAAGACCCCGTATGACGCGTTGAGAATGACCTTGAGGCTGCTCTGAATCACGCTGTACCAGCTTCTCACGTCCTCGGGTAGGCGCTCATCCTTCGACTTCGGCTTATACCACCTAACCCTCAGGTCCCTTAGGGAGCCTATGAGGAGGCTGATCACCCCACGGCGCTTCGTGCAGACCCAGTGGGGGACTCCGGGGATGAGGTTTCCCCTGCATTCTGGGTGGGGGCACCTCACCGTCTCGTAGCTGAGGTTCCACCTTTTTATGGCTGATGGGTAGAGGCTGGAGAAGTCTAGGACGAAGACCTTCATGTGGACCCCCGGCTTCGGGTTCACCACGATCGCCCCCATGTACTTGCCCTTGACCACCGCCTTGGTGGCGGTTCCCCCCTTCATGGCCACGATTTCATCGGCGTTTGGTATGAGCGTGTTCCTCCGCCTAAGCTCGTGGAATATGAAGCCCCTAATCCACTGGGAGACGCTCTGGCGGGAGACATCCTCCATCGGCATGCGGCTTATCCTGCTTAACGCCAGAATCAGCTTCATCACCAAATCGTTGCCAAACGACGTGAGTTTTAGGGTGATTTCCGCGTCTCTGTAACAGTATTTCGCCAATTCGCCGTAGGAGAGTTCCGAGATGGGCTTAGTTAATTCCACCTTGGGTAGGCCTAGGAGGGCGTTTCCCAGCTCGTCTAGGCTGACCGACTCGTACTTCCCCTTGAAGGCGTAGATGCGGAGCGCCTGTATGTGGAACAGCTTGTAGAGGTCTATGTGGATTCCGTAGTCTAGGAGGTAGACATCCCTACCCGGCTTTATGGGAATCTCCTCCCTCTTAAACCCCAGCTTCAGCGCCCTATGCCACAGGTAATTTAGGTCAAACCCGTCGCCGTTGAAGGTGATGACGAAGGGGTAGTCCCTCAGCGCACGGAAGACCTCCGAGATGAGCTGCTGCTCCGAGTCGTAGAACTCCATGGACACGCCCTCCGGAGGCCTTTCATCTCCGTCCTTCACCTCATGTCTACGTAGTAGTAGGACTCTCCTCTTTCCATCGGAGCCTGCCAGCGCAACCGCGATTACGCTGTGCTCCGCTTCCCTAGCGTCGGGAACCCTAGTCGCCACGGGGGTGAACACCTCTATGTCCACGGCGACGCGCCTGAACTCCGGCGCCGGCGCCTCCAGAAGCCCAGCCCACATCTCCACGTAGCGCAGGTACTCCTCCGGCTCATCCACGAAGAGGCGGCGAATCTCCTCCAGGCGCTCCCCAACGCCTGCATCGCTCCTAACGAGCTTCCCATCCACGATGCGGTACAGCATACCCGGCGCCAAATTCCTGTCAAATATGTAGCAGTGGTGGTACCGGATTGCCGCCTCCCACACCCTAGCATCCTTCCCCAGAACCTTCCGCGCCTCATCCGGGATTATCTCGCGTATGCAACCCCTATGCCCGCCGATGGCCAGGGGGTCCCTCGCTATAACCTTAGTCACCTTCACCATACGGTCTCTGAGGGAATCGTACTTCTCCACCACCTCAAAGCCCTCTAGGCTTGGATGCGAGTTGAGGCGCGGTAATCTCTTCAGCTCGTCCGGTGTCAGGTCCGTGAGGCAGTATGGTTTATGCCCGGTGTTGTCGTACCAGAGGTATATGCGTTGGGATCTCGGCTCGTAAAGCTTCGCGTATGCCACGCCCTTATTCCCGTCGTAGGCTACGGAGACTAGGTACGAGTCGGGGAGGTTCCGCGGCGTTTCAGGGGTCGCTGGCGGAGTTGGAGCCTCAGCTGGGGCGCTCTCCGCCTTAGCTTCCTCTTCCGTAGTTATCCATTCGTCCAGACTTCGGAATGTCATATCCATTCTCACACGGTCTACGGGTTTATATTCGGCGGAGTCTCCTAAAAGCGTTTTATGACCTGGCGCTGTTAAGTCCTACCGGAGCGTAGAGGCGATTTGGCGCCTTGGGAGGCCTGGGCGGTAGCAATAGAGGCATTAAGCTGGATGGAGCTGCGGGGCCTAAGCGAGAGGATGGCCCTGGCAACTTCGGCACGCCAGCTTGGAGTGGGCGACCCGGAGACGTTGGGTATGGCGCACCGGATGGTGTGCGAGACCACGAGGAAGAAGAACCTGATAGACAGGCTTGTGAATAAAGCCTTACACCCAAGCGTCATCACGGAGTTCCCGCTGGGGGTTCAGGCCTTCCTGCGGCTCTACACACACGAGGTGAAGTTCGCTGAGGTAGACCGAGACGACGCCGTGGAGATAGCCCGGGTGGGGCGCTCCATCCTAGGGTGGAGGAAGCTTGAGCCCGTGGAGGAGGCGCTCGGGAGAATCTTAGGCATAACGGTTGGGGAGCTCCTCCACGGGTTGAGTGACGAGGAGAAGATCGCCCTAACAACCTACCACCCAACCTGGTTTGTTAGGTACTGCATCCGCCTCCTAGGCAGGGGGGAAGCCCTCAAGCTTCTATCTGCAAACACGAAGCCTCCACCCGTCTACGTACGCCTGAACACGCTGAAGGGTTCCGAGGAGGCCCTGGTGAGGAGGTTGGAGGCTGAGGGTGTTAGGTTGGAGGAGGCGGGGTTGGAGGCCGTCTACCGGGTTTCCGAGACGAGGAAGCCGCTGGTTAGGACTAGGGCGTTCCGCTCAGGCCTCTTCTACATACAGGATAAGGCGAGCTGCCTAGCGGTTTTGGTTGCGAACCCCGCCCCGGGGGACGTGGTGTTGGATGTCTGTGCGGCACCTGGCGCCAAGACCACGCACATAGCTCAGCTCATGGGGAACAGAGGCGAAATCTACTCCGTTGATTACTCCAGAAGGCGCATGGGAGTTTGGCTTAGGGAGGTGGGGCGCATGGGGGTTCAGGTGGCGCACCCCATCATCGCCGACGCCTGCCACCTACCACTCAACGTCGAAGCCGACTTGGTGATACTTGACCCCCCATGCACCAGCACCGGCGCGTTCGCCCGCGCTCCATCCGCCAAGTGGAGGCTAACGCGGAGGTCCATAAATGGTATGGCTAAGCTTCAGTGGGAGATGCTGAACGCTTCGGCGCGGCACGTCAAGCCGGGGGGAGCCCTCGTCTACACCACGTGCAGCATAACCGTGGAGGAGAACGAGGTGCTCGTCGAGAGGTTCCTAAGGTTGAACCCGGACTTCCGGCTTGTGGATGCGGAGCCGAGGGTTGGGGTGCCCGGTCTACGGGGCCTATGGAAGTGCCAGAGGCTTTATACGCACCTTCACGGGTGCAACGGGTACTTCATCGCGAGGATGGTGAGGGAGGCGTGAATGGTTACCCAACACGCCTGAACGTAATCGTCCCGTTGGAGAGCTTCAGCTCGTAGACGCGGTTCACCTGAAAGTCCACACCCAGAAGTTCATACTCCTGCTCCGTAAGAAACAACACGACCTTCGGGAGGAGGATGGAGGCCTGAACCCTTAGCATGGGGAGCTGAGCCTGCATCGCCCTAATCATTTCCTGAACAACCCGCGCCTCCTCCGTCTCCGTCGGAGCGTGGAAGCCCGGGGAGGGCCTCTCCTCCACCAATTCGATGCGCTTACCGTAGTTGCCCTCCGGGTCTCTGATAGACTCTATCTTATGAACCCGAACTAGCACCACGCCAACCTCAACATAACCGCGGCGCGACTCCTATTATAGGTAGCGGTGGCGTAAGCGGGTAAAAACGCTTTTTACATGGGCTATATGAGTATGGCTCAGGGGTTGGCGTGGTTAAGGAGATAATTGGGCGTGGGACTTGGATTGATAAGGTGGCTTGGGAGGTAGTCCGGAGGGAGGAGCGCTTAGGCCGTAAGGTGGACGTCTACAGGACGGAGATGGGCATTGGGGCGTCCGGCATACCGCACCTCGGAAGCCTCGGGGATGCGGTTAGGGCGCACGCCGTGAAGCTGGCGCTCGAGGACATGGGCTACAAGGCGGAGATGATAGCATACTCAGACGACATGGACGGGCTAAGGAGGGTCCCAGCCGGACTCCCGGAGTGGCTGGAGGAGCACCTCGGGAAGCCCGTCTCCCACATACCGGACCCCTGGAAGTGCCACGAGAGCTACGGGGAGCACATGGGTAGCCTACTCCTCGAGGCGATGGATGCCTGCGGCCTGGAATACAAGTTCATGTCGGCTAAGGATGTCTACAGAAGGGGCGTCTTAAGGGAGCAAATTGAGCGCATACTGGCTAACGCCAGCGTGGTTGGGGGGATAGTCAGGGATGTAACCGGCTCGGAGAAGTACCTCCACGCCCTGCCCTACTTCGCCGTCTGCGAGAACTGCGGCCGCATATACACCACCACCGTCTACGAGTTCCTCCCGGATGAGCGTAAGGTGCTGTATAGGTGCGAGGGCATGGAGGTGA
>CAZKUI010000006.1:0-31983 GCA_964555905.1 uncultured Candidatus Bathyarchaeia archaeon
GTCTAGGACGGGCCTAGGAACGGGCGTCGTGGCGCAATTATCAACGTAGATGTACTTCTTGGTGAGGGGTATGTGCTCCCTAACGTCCTCAGGGGTGAGGGGCATATCCAAACACCAATATTACGTGGCGTCTCCCGCCCTTATAAGCGATGAAACCGCGTCTTTCAAGGCTTGATAATCCTTAAATAACGTGTTGTGCGCCATCCCCACGGGTGGTTTTCAGGTGCCGTTGATGATTTACCGGCTCCTGCGGGACGCCGTGGAGAAATTCGGGAGGGCGGTCACAACGCAGGAGCTTATCAACTACACGAAGTCCGTCATACCGATGTGCGCCGACCACGTCCCACACCACCTCCCACTCCTACACCGCTACGGCCTAGTGGAGAAGAGGCTGGATAAGGAAAAGAGGGCGATCTACTGGGAGCCCACCAAACCCTACAGAACTGAGACGGAGCTGGCTGAAAAGTACCCGGAGTTACTCCTAGAGTCGCTGTATTACCACGCGGTTTCCGAGGAGGTCACGGGTAAACCCATACCCCTAAACTACGTCATTGAACTCCTCTACGAAATCTCCGGGGGGTCGGAGAAGAGGCCCACGCCGCTCTTCATTAAGCGGGTGCTCCAGAGGGTGAAGGAGCATAGGCCAGACCTCTTTCAGAGAATGACGAGGGACATAGAGGCGGGCGTAGACCCGAAGGAATCCAAGGTCGTGGCTGAGGTAAAGAGGGTCATCAAGGAACTTAAATTAAGTGATGAGCAACCCCTTAAAGATTAACTCCTTTTATGCTGTTTGGATTCCTGCATATACCCCTTATATACGCCTTAAAGAGGGAATCATTAGTGAGGGTATTAAAATGACGGCGAGTAAAATAGCGGTCATTGGCCTAGTCGCGCTGATTTTACTGCCTTATGCGGTGTTGCCCGCACATGCTCAAAGGCGACCTGAGCCCATGGTCATCCGCGGGTACGTGTTCATCCACGAACCAACATGCGAGAGCGTTGCTGCGTCTAAGGTGCCCGTCTTCGCGGTGATGGAGGTTGCGCACGGGATGAAGGTTCCAATAATGTGCAACGTGACCGACAAATCGGGCAGATACGTATTGAGGATTTTGGGTTCGCCCCACTGGGAGGGTAAGCCGCTGGATATCTGGGTGAAGTTCGTAAACGTCACTAGGGTGACGCTTCAATACGGCGTGACGCTACAGCTAAACCTAACGGTGGAATTTCAAGCCACCATCCCATTCGGCTTCGCATTCGGCCACATGGTCAGGTGGTCCATGCCGAGGAAAGTCCACTTCATATACCCCGAGCCGAAGCGCATGACGAGGCCCGGCGCCGTACACGATAGGATGGCGGGAAACTTAACGTATGGTCTGTGCAACTGCACCCAAAACGTAGTTTACGACTCGGATTCAGAGTACGTGGAGCAAACGGGAGAATGTAAAGGTCGAGTACGGCTAAATAACTCGGTTGTAGTTCTCTTTGGAGGTCCATACCCAAACTTATGCGTGAACTACTACGAGAGAACCAACGCCACACCCGTTAAATTCTACTGGAACGAGACAGACGACACATTCAACTTCATATTAACAAAGACCGGCGAAGTCGTGGCATCCATGCCGCGCACAGCGGACTTCGAGCACGAGGACGTGTTCGTCATTGAGGTGTTTGAGGATGAAAATGGGAACACAGTGTTCATATTCTATGGGTTTGACCATAAGGGCACGTGGGCTTCTGGAATATACATGCATCATCACCTGATAAATCAGCTTGACAAGCTGGAGAATAGCTTCTATATATGCCGCTGGGTGGATGCCAACAACGACGGAGAACCGCAATCAGAGGAAATACGGGTGGTGTACCCGTAAGTCCACGCTTTAAGTCGGCGTAAATTCCAAGCCAGTTCTCCTAGAGAACCTTCTTAATGTTTCTAGTAGGTCTCCATGGGCGAGGACTAGATGTCTACCCGCCTCTTGGAGGAGGTTCTGCACACGGTTTTGAAGCCTTACCACGGCTTGGGTTCTACACAACCCCGGCTTCCCCATGCCCGACCTCACAAGAACCCCCCGGGCGGCGATGAGGCGCCCAGAGCCGAGTTGAATGTGGGCTAGCGTAACTTCTCCAGCGCGTAGTGGGACGTCTAGGGAGATTGGTAGACCCGTCTCGAAGTGTGGTAGAACTCTCGGGGCTTCGGCGCCCAGTTTCGTTGCGGCTGTGCAGTGCGCCAGCGTTATCGTGTTGCGGTTGAAATCCACTTGGGCGAGGTTGGCAATCCAAGCTGGCCTCCCGGTGATGCAGGTAAGAACGAGCATGGAAGCCGCAGCCTCCAAATCTCCCTCACAGACCCCAGCGAGACCCACATCGCATAGGAGCGATAGGGGGATGCAGGGGGTTACGTGTATGCGTTGGAGGAGCCGGAAGCAGTCCACAGCCACCCCGGCTAAGCCTAGCCTATCCACCACGGACTTGAGGGCTAGGTAGAATCTAACGGCTTTTACGGCATCTTCCGGGCTGAGGTGGATGTATCTGGCGTCTTTTAGCGTCTGCTCTAGGGTTCTGTGGGCGTCCTCCGCCCCTATATCCGCCATCATCTTTTTCACGTCCTCCAGGTCTACGTAGACGGTGTCTACCCCAAGAAGCTCTCTCAGCCGCTTGGCATCACCCTCCATGCGCTTCCACCCTTCAGCGCCGCATAGGACGCCTACCCGAGCTCCCTGAAGGCGCTTCACTGCGTTTGCCGCCTTAGCCTCAGCCAGTATCTCCGGTGGGTTTTCATCCAATCCGCCGTAGACTATCTCGCCTCTCCATTCCCCGGACGCCTTAAGCTTCGCCCTAGCGTTGAGGGCGGAGGGGAGGCTGTTATTCTCCGGGTATGCCCATAGAATCGCCCTCTTACCCCTAGATGCCTCAGCGGCGATGGACGAGGCGCCGCCGCTAGCCACAAAGACCACCAGTAGGTCGTAGACGCCCACCGGAACCTTAGCGTCCTCAACCCTCACCACCGGGGTTTCCGGTCCCCTGACGTCCATTCCTGCATCTTGGAGCAGCCGCCTAGCCGCCTCCGCGATGGGGCGTACCTTTCCCACGTGGATGGGGGATGCTACCGGGAGGAAGTAGACGCTCACCCCGCCCGATTCACGCGAATTCATCCCAAGGGAAATAAAGATGTTGTGCGAGTTAGTAAATTCGGTGGTTCGGTTGCCGAGGGTGATGGTGTGCGTTAAGTATGCGATCAACGTGGACGAGCTTAAGGTAGACAGGGAATCCGGGAAGGTTATAACAACCGGGGCGTCGAGGAAAACCAGCGATTTTGACAGGAACGCAGTGGAGGAGGCGGTGAAGCTGAAGGAGCAGGGTTGGGAGGCGGTGGCGGTGACCGTTGGGGACGAGCAGAGTAAGATGGCGTTGAGGGAGGCCCTGGCCATGGGGGTGGACTCCGCCTACCTACTGACGGATGAACGTTTTAAGGAGCTTGACACCCTCGGGACATCCTACCTGCTGGCGAAGGCGGCGGAGAAGCTGAAACCGGACCTCATACTATGCGGGGAGGCATCCATAGACAGCTTCTCGGGGCAGGTTGGCCCAAGGCTGGCTGAGTGGCTGGGCATACCCCACATCGCCTATGCTAGGTCGCTCAGGGTGGACGGGGACTCCGTCGTGGTGGAGAGGGGTCTCGAGGATAGGGTTGAGGTTGTCAGGGCGAGGATGCCCGTCTTGGTGTCGGTGACGAGGGAGATCAACCAGCCTAGAACCCCGTCGCTCATGGCCATCATGAAGGCGTCGAGGAAGGAGATTGCGGTTTGGGGCGTGGAGGAGCTTGGGGTTGAAGTTGGGGAGTTGGAGCGCCTGAGGGGCGTGGAGGTCGTCGGCGTTCAGGCGCCGAGGGTTGAGCGTAAGGCCATCACCATAGAGGGCGAGACCGCTAGGGAAATCGCCGAGCAGCTCGTTAAGGCGCTCCTGAAGGAGGGGGTCCTCGGATGACCGGAGTCTGGGTCTACTCGGAAAGGGAGGAATTGGCTCTGGAGCTGCTGGGGAAGGCTTCCGAGCTGGCTGGTAAGCTTGGGGTGGAGGTTGCGGCTGTAGCTCTTGGGAGTGGGGTTGAGGCGGTGGCGCAGGGGCTCTCCAAGGCGGCTGACAGGGTCTACGTGGTTGACGCCCCACAGCTCGGTTGGTTTGAGGCTGGCGTGTATGCGCATGTTCTCTCCCAGCTCGCTAGGCGGTATGAACCGGACATAATACTAATAGGCTCCACGAAGAGGGGGAAGGAGGTGGCAGCCCGGCTGGCCACGAGGCTCCGTGTGGGTTGCATACCCGACTGCCTACGCGTAGACGTAGACGGGGAGGGCAGGCTCGTGGCTGACAGGCTCGTATACGGGGGTAGGGCGGTCTCAACCCAAGTCTGCCGGAGCAAGCCCGCCGTGGCCACGATCCCCCCAAGAACGTTTGAGAGGGCTGAGGAGACAAGGGCTGGGGAGATCGTGAAGGTGGACGTGGAAGTCGGGGAGCCAGCCGTGTCACTCGTGGAGACGAGGATGAAGGAGGCGCCCGAGGTGAACATAGAGGAGGCGGATGTGGTCGTCTGTGGGGGTCGGGGGATAGAGAAGAAAGAGGACTTAAGAATGCTGGAGGAGCTGGCTGAGGCGTTAGGCGGGGTAGTAGGCGTCACCAGACCACTAGCGGAGGACAGGGGCTGGTTCACCGAGTGGGTCGGGCTCTCAGGCCGTAAAGTGAAGCCCACGCTATACATAGGGGTTGGGGTCAGCGGCGCCATCCAGCACGTCGCTGGCATAAGGGACTCCAAGGTGATAGTAGCTGTTAATAAAGACCCAGAAGCGCCAATATTCCAAGTCGCCGATTACATAGTTGTCGGAGATTTATACGAGATAATACCTGCGCTTATAGAAGCCGTAAAGAAAGGTGGGGGTTGAGGGCCCTAGGCGCCCGCCCCCACATATATAACGTCTACGCCGCCGACCTCCGCTATGGCCTTATTCGCTGTGAGTATGGTGGCCCCCTTCGCCTTCGCGGTTGCGATGAGGAACGCATCCGCGAGGGATATCTTATCCCCATGCCTGCATAATAGGAGGGCTGCTTGGGTGGCTATCTCCGAGTCCGGGGGGATGAAGATGCACCTAGTCCTGCGTAGGGCCTCTATCCGGGCCTTCGCCTCCTCCACGCCGAACTGCCGGCAGAGGTCGTAGAAGTACTTGGCGACGGTTACCTCACTCACGTACCCCACAGCCCTCCCCATTAAAATCCTGTCCATGTGCAGCTCCACCTTGGCCCCGGGTCCCGCCCCGACCACCTTATAGTTGTGGTATATGGTAAAGACCTCCCCGTCTACGACGTACGCATCTGGGAGTTTCTCAGCGAGTTTTACGGCTTCAAGCGCCTTCGCTATCTCCACGAGCTTCCTCTCGTTTTCTGGGGGCGTGGCCTCCTGGGCCTTCTCACTTGTAGGGTACATATTCCCTCCCTAGCAGCTGCCTCGCTATAATAATGCGTTGTATGTTTGTGGCGCCCTCCGCCCCGATGTAGTACGACATGACTCCACGTAGACCCATCTCCAGCGGGCACTCCTTCGTGTAGCCGTAGGCGCCCATCCACAGCATGACGTGCTCAAATATCCTAAACGCCAGCATCGGCGCCTTCAACTTGCACATGCTAATCCACTTCGCGACCTCCAACGGGTCGAACTTGCCCTCCTTATACCTCTTATCCATCATCCAAGCTGTTCTGTAGATTAGCCACCTAGTCGCCTCCAGCTCCGTGTAGTCGTCCGCCAGCTGGAACTGAATCCCCTCGAACTTCCCTATGGGCCTCCCGAACGCCTTGCGCTCCTTAATGTAGTCCATGCCTATCTCCAACGCCCTCCTAGCGGCGCCGACGCACGTGGCCGACACCAGAAGCCTGGCGCAGTCGAAGCCCTCCATCGTGTAGTAGAACCCCTTGTTCACCTCCCCTAGGACGTAGTCGTCGGGGAGCTTGACATTTTTCATGACGAAGCCCCCGGTTGATATGCCCATGCGCCCCATGTCTTCGAACCTCTTCGTCACTTCGACGCCCGGCGCGTCTATGGGTAGGTAGAAGGCGGTCATACTTTTGTACCTCGGGGTGACCTCGGGGAGCGTTACGGCGGGTGTGAAGTAGCCCCCGCCCATCTTCTTCGCCTCCTCCGTGCCGCTGATGTAGGTCTTCTCGCCGTTCAGCACCCAGCCGTCCGCCTCCCTTCTGGCGGTCGTCTTGAACGCCGCCACATCCGAGCCTCCCCCCGGCTCGGTGGAGGCTATGCCGACGAATGCGTCCCCCTTCGTGGCCTTGGCTATGGCTTCCTCTCTTACCCTCTCGGAGCCGTATTTGTAGATGATGTAACCCCAGCTTGCCTCCACCAAGAAGAATACGGGAACCGCGATGCTGATGTCGGCGTAGCCGAGCTCCTCGGCGGCGATGGTGGTGGTGACCCAATCCGCCCCAGCCCCCCCGTACTCCTCCGGGGCGGTCATCACCAGCAACCCTAAGTCAGCCAAGCCCTTGATGATGTCCATCGGGATTTCCTGCTTCTCATCTATCTCCCTCACCTTCTCCAGAGTTAGGTTTTTGCTGGTCCACTCGCGGAGCATATTTCTGAATAGCACCTGCTCCTCCGTAAACTCAAAATCTAGCGGCATCTCCAATCACCATCACAGCGCTCAAATTTGAACTTAAACTTTATCATGCAGCTTGATGGTGGGCGGCTTGCCCACCATAGGGCAGGATGGTGTAAAAGGCATCCTGTAACGTGCTATCCAGCTCGTAATTGAGGGAGATGAAAACCTTTTATAGCGTCGGCTACCCCCACTACTTAGCGTATTCCTTGGGGGGTTTCGTTGAAAGAGCAGTATAAAGTGATTCTCGCGAGTCTGGTGGCGCTTCTCCTCCTATTCTCAGGATGGCACTACGCATCCCCATTCCTCGGCGATTTAACCCCTAGGAAGGTCTGGGAGTGGTTGGCTGGGGGGCCCGGTGGTGGGGGGCACGTAGCGGGAAGCTCTAACTCCACGCAGTCCCCTCCTAGGATGGGCCCGGAGATAGTGTGTTTCGAGATGCCTCAAATCGTGAAGGACCCTTTCAATCACACGTATGACCGCCTCCTCATGGAGGGGTGTAGTTACATAACGACTTCAGGTCACCCCATGCTCCCCGTGAAGACCGTGACCTTCAAGCTGAATCCGGGCTACAGCGTCTACCGCGTGGCGGTGGAAGTTACGCGCGTGCGGGAGCTAAACGGGACATACCGCGTCATGCCGGCGCTCAAACCCGCGATCTTAGTGGGAAACTCGTCCAGCTCCATAACGGAGCCGGACCCGGCGATATACTCCAGCGACAGGCCCTACCCCGGTGAGTGGTTCACCTACCGACTTGCGGTGGGTCTGGATGCGGAGACGATGACCCGCGTGAAGTATGTAATCGTCCGTCTTTATCCGGTTCAGTATATACCCGCTGAGGGCCGCGTCTACGTGGCTGAGGAGATGAAAATCACCGTTGGTTACGATGGCACCCCCAAGTTTTTGACTCCAAAGGCGGACCTCCTCATAGTGACGAGCCCGGAGCTTGAGGAGCACGCCCTAGGTTTGGCCAGTTATAGGAACTCAACCGGCGTGAGGACTGTTGTTAGGACTACAAGTTGGATATACGAGCATTACGACGGGCGGGATGAAGCCGAGAAGATAAGGAATTGCATCAACGAGTCCGTTAATACGCTGGGCATAACCTACGTCCTGCTCTTCGGAGACCACGACCAAGTCCCAGCGAGGCTGGTCTACATACCGGATGGGGCGTACGACCACACCCCAACAGACGGCTCGGAGGTGGAGACCGACCTATACTACGCGGACCTCCAGTACACTTGGGACGACAACAACGATAGTAAGTGGGGCGACCTCGCCAACGACCGGGTGGACGGCATACCAGACGTCTACGTGGGTAGGCTACCCGTAGACACCCCGGAGGAAGCCTCGGCAGTCGTGAGTAAAATCATCGGGTATGAGAGCAGCACCACCCACATAATGGAGTGGTTTAGAAGAATGGTGTTGGTGGGAACCGACCCCTTCGACCCAAAGGGGGCTGAGGGGGAGATAATCAAGGATTATATAGCGGAGAACTTCATGTGGAGGGATTTCACCCCAATTAGGCTCTACGAGACGGCTGGAAACCTCAGCCGTCACTCCGTTAAGTTATACATAGACCAAGGCTGCGGCATACTCAATCACGTTGGGCACGGAGATATAGGCAGTTGGAGGCTGCCCGTGGGCTACTACACCACCAGCGACGCAGAAGCGCAGACTAACGGCCTCCAGCTTCCGGCGGTTATAACGCTTTCATGCCTCACCTCCCGCTTCTCGGACGCCGAGTGCCTAGGTGAGGCGTTCATACTGAATCCAGATGGGGGTGCAATCGCCTACATCGGCCCAACCAGAATCGCGTGGGGCTACAGCGGGAACGACGCCATAAACGGGCTCGGGGGCGAAATGGACTGGAGGCTCTGCAAGGCGTTCTTCGACGGTAATAGGGAGGTTGGCAAGTTCTGGGGTCAAGCCATAACTGAGTACGTGCAGAACCACGACATCTACACGAAATACGACAACTTTTACTACATAGACTGGAAGACGGTGGCCGAATACGGAAGCCCGCTCTCCGACCCAACCCTGCTCCTCGGGGGCCGCGGAGGTGAGGCTTCCCTCGCCGTCCGCTGCGTAGACGGGGATGGGGAGGCAGCCTCCGGCATATCCGTGGAGCTTTACACCACGAGCGGCTACACGGTCGGCGTGGAGGAGACGAACTCCACGGGTTGGGCTTACTTCCCATCCATCGTGGACGGCAACTACACCGTGAAAGCCTACCTCAACGAGGTAGAGGTGGCCAGCCAACAGCTGGAGGTGAAGGGCGAGACGGTGGCGGACCTCCCCTGCGGCATCTACGACTGCAGGGTCGTAGCACTGGACGGCGACGGCGACGGGGTCGGCGGCGCCAACATCACCCTACAATCTGGAGGCACGCACGTTTCATCAATCTCCGGCGCAGACGGCTCCGCTTACTTCCAGAACCTCCCAAGCGCCACCTACGAGGTTAGGGTTTCATACCTAGGCGTGGAGGTGCACTCATCCAACGTCACGCTATCCGGGGAGGAGCAGGAGATACGGCTTGCAGTTCGGGTCTACGACTTTTACATCCGGTGCGTCGGCTGGGATGGGGCTGGTGTAGGTGGGGCGCTGGTGAACGTGAGTGGACCCGCCGGGATAACACGCGTGGAGACGACCAACTCAACGGGGTTCGCCAGCTTTGAAAACATGCCCGGTGGAAACTACACGTACGCGGTTACCCACATGGACGTGGACATGGGCGGGGGCTCCGTGTCGCTTGTGGAGGAGGGTCAGGTTGAGGTTCTCGCCCTACGCCTATACAGCCTGTTCATTCAGGTGTTGGACGGCGGGGAGGAGCCTCTGGAGGGCGCCCTAGTCCGCCTATACAGGGGCAACCGCACCCTCCTCGTCGGCGTCACAAACTCCACAGGGTGGATTCGGTTCCCAGGCCTCCTAAACGGCACCTACACCTACCAAGTCGAGTGGAGGGGCGTCTCGGTCAGCCCAGCCGTGAACGTCACGGTTCAGGGTGGAGGCGTGGAGACGCGGATGGTTCCCGTCTACGACCTCATCCTCCAGTGCGTAGACCCGGATGAAGGAAAACCCACCGGCGTACACCTGAGGCTCTTCAACTCCACGGGGCTCGTGTGGGAGGGCTCCGTAGACCCGTGGGGTCGGGTCACCCTCGAAAACCTCGTGAACGCCACCTACAGCTATGAAGCCTACTACTGGGGTGTTAGGGTCTCCTCGGGTGAGTTCCTCCTGAACGAGGAGGACCTAGGGGTGGAGGTGGCGTGCACCCTATACGACTGGAACATACGATGCTTGGACGGCGGTGGGGAACCCCTACCCGGAGCTTTGGTGGAGATTCGCCTGTGGAACGGAACCCTATACGCCAACCTCACCTCAAGCGAGGACGGAACCGTGAGGCTGGAGAACCTCCCGCCGCAAACCTACAACATCACCGTATTCTGGATGGGAGTTGAGGCGGCCTCAACCCAGCTATCCCTGAGTGGGGAGGAGCAACTTGACGACGTGGGTTGTAGCGTCTACGACCTACTGGTGGAGGTGCTAGACGGCTTCGGCCACACGATACTCGGCGCAAACGTTACGCTTACGTGGCCTAACGGAACACGGGTGGTCGTGGTGAAGTCGGATAAGAGCGGCCTCGCCCTCTTCGAGAACATACCCGCCCTCACCTACGAACTGCACGTGGATGTGCATGGCTTTAAGGACTATGGATGCACCGTGGAGTTGATGAAGCAGGAGCACCTGAAGGTGACGCTGGAGCGCATCCCGGTGTCCATCCCGCCGATGGTAGACACCCTAAAGTTCGGGTTGGTGACGGCTGCCGCCATCATCCTAGCGTTACTGCTCCTCCTCCTATAAGCTGGGGGCTGCGGAAGTAATAAATGCCTTAGACCCACGTTAGGTAAAACTGGTGTAGGGTTTGGATTTATTTGAAGCGATTAGGGGTAGGAGGAGCGTAAGGGCGTTCACCAAGGAGGACGTCCCCGACGACGTGGTGGAGAAGCTGATCGACGCGGCTAGGTGGGCTCCATCCGCCGGGAACATCCAACCTTGGGAGTTCGTGGTTGTGAGGAACCCGGAGACGAAGCGTAGGCTGGCGGCTGCAGCCCTCTACCAAGACTTCATCGCCGAGGCCCCCGTCGTGGTGGTGGTCTGCGCGAACGAGAGGAGGTCGGCCATGGGTTATGGGCGTAGGGGTGCAACCCTCTACTGCATACAGGACTGCGCCGCCGCAACCCAAAACATGCTCCTAGCGGCGCACGCCCTAGGCCTCGCATCCTGCTGGGTGGGGGCGTTCAGCGAGGACGAAGTTAGGGAGGTCATCGAGGCGCCCGACGGTGTGAGACCCGTGGCCATAGTTCCAATTGGACACCCCGCTGAGAGACCTAGGCCGCCGCCTAGGAGGCCCCTGAACCATATCATTCACTATGAGAGGTTCTAGGCGTCTTAGAAGCTGCGTAAAAATTCCACGCTAACAGCCGGGTTAAGGGATATATCTGGCTTCTACTTCTTTACTTCTTGGTCGTCGGGCAGAGGTGGGGCGATGAGCTTCCTGTTTAAGGTCGTTCTCATCGGGGATGGCGGCGTTGGGAAGACGAGCCTCCGCAGGAGGTTCATGGGCGAGTCGTTCGTGCCATCCTACATAGCGACGATCGGGGCGGACTTCGCGGTGAAGGACTTGTGCACGAGGAGTGGTAAGCAGGTTCGCTTCCAGATTTGGGACTTGGCGGGTCAGGAGAGGTTTAGAATCGTGAGGGAGGGCTTCTATAGGGGTTCCCGTGGCGCCCTCCTCGTCTACGACATCACCAGAGGCGAAACCTACAACAACATACCATTCTGGGCTGAGGAGCTAGCCAAGAACGTGAGTTCAGTTCCGCCGATGGTTCTGGTGGGAAACAAAATAGACCTGAGGGGGAGCTGCGGGGTCTACGTCACCCCGGACTACGGGGAGATGATGAGGGAGTACCTAGAGAGGCGGTACGGAGTCCCGGTCCACTTCATAGAAACCTCGGCAAAGACGGGTGAGAACATCGAGGAGGCGTTTACCACCCTAGCGGAGCTGATACTAAGCCGGATTCAAGACACCAGTACGTGGTAAAATCCGAGTTCAGACGCTCAATAAACGCCCCGATCAACTAGGAATTCGCATTTAAGAAAAAATTATTAAATCGTTTTAGGGCGTGAATGGGGTTGGGGTTGGCCATGGCCGCTGGCGGGGCTGGACATAAGATTGGCATATTCGTCTGCGAGTGCGGGGGGAACATCGGCGATGTCGTGGATGTGAAGGCGGTCTGCGAGGCTGCTAGAAAGTGGGAAGGCGTTGTAGTAGCAAAGAACCACCAGTATATGTGCTCCAAGCCAGCTCAGGACATGATCGTCAACGCCATCAAGAAGTTTGGGCTAGACAGGGTGGTCGTTGCATCCTGCACCCCCCGCATGCACCTCAGGACGTTTCAAGATGTTTTGAGGAGGGCGGGATTAAACCCATACCTCCTAGAGTTCGTGAACATAAGGGAGCAATGCAGCTGGGTTCACGGGCCGCACAAATCCGAGGATGCCACGAGGAAGGCGATTAGCATCGTTAGGGGTGGTTACGAGAGGTGCTTTGAGCTTGAGCCGCTTGAGCCGTTCAGCGAGGAGTGCTCTCGGGATGTCTTGGTGATAGGCGGCGGCATAGCGGGCGTCACGGCGTCCCTAGAGCTTGGGGATATGGGGTACCACGTCTACCTCGTGGAGCGCCAGCCGAGCATAGGGGGGCACATGGCGAAGCTCACCAAGGTCTTCCCGACGCTGGACTGCGCCCAGTGCATCCTAACGCCGAAGCTCGCGGAGGCTGGAAGGCACCCAAACGTGACGCTGCTTACATACGCCGAGGTTCAGGACGTGAAGGGTAGACCCGGGAACTACGAGGTAACCGTCTACATGAAGCCGAGGGGCGTAGACGTGGAGAAGTGCCGCGCGTGCGGAGCCTGCTCGCGGGTATGCCCGGTCACGTGCCCGAACGAATTTGAGGAGGGGAGGGTTGAACGTAAGGCAGCCTACCTGCTCTTCCCGCAGGCGGTGCCAAACGCCTACGTTATAGATTTTGAGCACTGCACGAAATGTGGAAAGTGCGTTGAGGTCTGCCCGGCTGGAGCCATAAACCTAGACGACACGGGAAAGACCGTAACGCTGAGGGTTGGGGCGATAATCGTCGCAACAGGCTACGAGGTATTCAACCCGAAGCCGATAGAGGAGTACGGGTACGGCGTCTACCCCGACGTCGTCACGATGATGGAGCTTGAGCGCCTCACATCGCTGTTCGGGCCCACGGGAGGATACGTGAAGAGGTTCAGCGATGGGGAGGCGGTTAAGAAGCTCGCCATCGTGCTGTGCGCCGGTTCAAGGGACCGCCACCGTTTCATACCGTACTGCAGTAGGATTTGCTGCATGTACTCCCTGAAGCAGGCGACCCTGCTGAAGGAGCACTACGGCATAGACGTGTGGATTTTCTACACCGACATCAGGGCGACCGGCAGGGGGTACGAGGAGCTGTACTGGAGGGCCCAGGAGGCGGGCGTCGTATTCATCCGTGGGAAGGTCTCGGAGATCTGGAAGAACGCGAAGAACGGTCGCCTAGTCGTGAGGGCTGAGGACACGCTGACCGGGAACACGCTGGAGGAGGAGTTTGACATGGTGGCGCTAGCAACGCCCATGGTTCCCCCACCCGGCCTAGATAAGCTAGCCAGCATGCTGGGTGTGCCCCTGGGGGAGGACGGCTTCATACAGGAGAAGCACCCGAAGCTGAGCCCCGTAGACTCCCTCAGGACCGGCGTGTTCATCTGCGGGTGCGCCATCAGCCCAAAGGATGTAAGGGACACCGTGTCAGACGCCCTGGGGGCGGCGTCGAGGGTTGCTTCCCTACTTGGCCCAGGCGTCATCACCACCAGCCCCGAGAAGGCGTACGTCATTCCCGAGCTTTGCGACGGATGTGGGGTTTGCGTGGAGGTCTGCCCGTCCGGCGCCATCAGCGTCTCAAGTAAGGCTGAGGTGAACCCCTTCATGTGCACCGAGTGCGGAATCTGCGTCCCAGCCTGCCCGAGGGAGGCGATCGACTTCAGGAACTACAGTAGGAGGCAGCTGCAGGCGTACATCCGAGGTTTGATGTGGGGTAAAGCCCCAGACGAGGTGAGGCTCGTCGCGTTCGTAGACAAGACGATCGCGTACACCGGCGTGGACTTCCTAGGCTTGGACAGGGCGAACTACCCCCACGAGGTTCGCGTGGTCAGCGTACCATCCACGGCGCTCCTCAGCCTAAAGCACATACTCACCGCCTTCGCCCTCGGAGCGGACGGAATACTCGTCATTGAGGGGGAGAAGCACATAGGGGAGGAGGTCACCGAAAAGCGCATGGAGGAAATCACCAGCAAGCTGGACGAACTAGGCGTGGAGGGAATGCGCCTCTGGTACAGCCTAGTGGAGCTACCGGCATACAAGAGGATGGCCGCCATATTCAAAAACCACACAGAAACCGTGAAAGACTTCGGACCCATACCGGAGGACGTACGTCAAAAGCTACGGGAGAAGCTGGGTTTAGAAAGGCCGGAAGCTTCTTAAATGTATGGTTGTAATGCCATATCTGGTGCATCGTATTGCGTAGGGTAGCCGTTATTGGTGTTGGAATCAGCAAGTTCGGCGTGAGGAACGACGTGAACGTGGTTGAGCTCACGTTTGAGGCGGTTAAGCCGGCGCTCGAGGACGCTGGCGTATCTCCAAAGGACATAGATTACGTGCCCGTGGGGACGGTGGGCGTCTGGTACGAGGAGGCGCTCCCAGCCGTCGTCATCGCCGAGTACACCAACTTAACGACGAAGGGACTTGTGCGTTGCGAGGCCGCCTGCGCCAGCGGGAGCGCCGCGCTCACCGCGGGCTACACGGCGATCGCCTCCGGCCTGGCGGACCTATGCCTCGTGGTTGGGGTGGAGAAGATGCGTGAGCTCGACACGCCGACTGTCATGGAGCTCATCGGGAGGGCTGGCTACTACCTATGGGAGTTCGAGAACTTCGGCATGACCTTCCCGGCTTACTACGCGATGCACGCCACGGCCCACATGGCGAGGTACGGAACAACCGAGGAGGACCTCGCCCTCGTCGCCGTGAAGAACCACAAGTATGGAGCCTTAAACCCCATAGCACACTTCCAGAAGGAAATAACGCTTGACGAGGCATTATCATCCATGGTGATTGCATGGCCCCTAAAGCTCTACGACTGCTGCCCGATCACCGACGGGGCGGCGGCCGTGGTTTTGGCTTCGGAGGAGAAGGTGAAGGAGTTGGGCGTAGACACCCCCGTATGGATCGCTGGAATCGGCTACTCCTCGGACACCGCAAACCTCAGCAAGCGCGTCGACTACGTGGGTCTACGTTCCTCCGTCATAGCGGCCCGGCAGGCTTACAAGATGGCTAAGGTTAGCCCGGATGACTTGGATGTGGCGACCGTCCACGACTGCTTCACGATAGCTGAGATTATGGCGTATGAGGATATCGGGCTGTGCAAGAAGGGGGAGGGGGCGAAGCTGATACGCGAGGGCCAAACTGAAATCGGGGGGAAACTCCCCGTGAACGTAGACGGGGGCTTGAAGGCGAAGGGTCACCCCATCGGCGCCACGGGCGTGGCGATGGCGGTGGAGCTGGTGAAGCAGCTCAGGGAGGAAGCGGAGAGAGGCAGGCAGGCACCCATGAAGAACTACATCGCGATGGCCCACAACGTAGGCGGAACAGGCCACTACTGCTACGTAACCATATTCAGGAGGTAGGCATGCATGTCCGCGATGCCGTCCTTAAAGTCTAGACCGTTAAACATCACCTACAACATACCCATCAGCAGAACCCTGAGGTTCTGGGAGGGGATTAGGGAGGGGAAGATATACGCCACCAAGTGCAAGAAGTGCGGGAAGCTGCACTTCCCCCCGGTTGCGGACTGCCCTAACTGCTTCTCATCCGACATGGATTGGGTGGAGCTGAGCGGGGAGGGCGAGGTGGAGACGTTCACGCACGTCGTCGTGAGGCCCGCCAGCTTCACCGATGAACCCCCATACACGGTTGCCATAGCCCGCATGAGGGAGGGCGTGCGCGTCTTGGCGTGGCTCACGGGCGTCAAGAAGACCGAGGTTAGGGTTGGCATGAGGGTTAGGTTGGAGGCGAAGGTCACGCCGGAGGGAAGGCTTACATACGAATTCAAGCCCATCAGCTAGTGGAGGTTTCCGGGTTGGGTGTGGAATCCATAAGGAAGGTTGTGGTTGTTGGAGCCGGAACCATGGGGCACGGCATCGCTCAAGTCTGCGCCATGAGGGGCTACGAGGTCGCCATGATAGACATCAGCGACGAGGTGCTCCAGAAGGCCATGGAGAAGATTCGCTGGAGCCTGGAGAAATTCGCCGAGAAGAAGAGGATTAGGGAGGAGGACGTAGACGCCACCATGGCTAGGATTAAGCCGACCACCAGCTACGAGGAGGCGTGCGCCAACGCCGACTTCGCGGTTGAGGCGGTCGTGGAGCGTATGGACGTGAAGAAGGAGATATTCTCCAAGCTTGACGAGCTCTGCCCAAGCCACGCCATCCTCACAACCAACACGTCCAGCCTGAGCGTCACGGAGATGGCGAGGGCTACGAACAGGCCTGAGAGGGTGGCTGGGATGCACTTCTTTAACCCGCCTCAGCTCATGCCCCTCGTGGAGGTAATTCGTGGGGACGACACAAGCGACGAGACCGTAGACACCGTGGTGGAGCTTGCGAAGAAGCTTGGGAAGACGCCCGTGGTGGTTAGGAAGGACGTCCGGGGCTTCATCGTGAACAGGATACTCATGCCCGTGTTCGGGGACGCCTTCTGGGCGTACCACCTCGGGGAGGTGAAGATAGAGGAGGTGGACTCCTCCATACGATACAAGGCGGGACTACCCATGGGAATCTTCGAGCTAGCCGACTACATAGGCTTGGACATCGTCTACGAGGTTGGGAAGGTCATGTACGAAGCCTACGGGGAGAGGGCGGCTCCATGCCCAATAATTGAGGAGATGGTGAAGGAGGGAAAGCTCGGGCGAAAGACGGGCAGGGGATTCTACGACTGGAGCAAGGGCAGGCCGAGGATACCGTTCGAGCTGTTGGAGGAGTTCGACGTGAACAGGACGTACGCGGTCGCCGCGAACGAGGCTGCCTACCTCGTCTACGAGGATGTAGCCGACCCGAAGGACATAGACACCGCTATGAAGCTCGGCACGGGCTGGCCCTCAGGTCCATGCGAAATCGCGGATAAAATCGGTATAGACGTGCTCCTGAACAAACTGAAGGAGCTGCACGAGAAATACAAATTGGAGCTTTACGCTCCATGCCCGCTGCTGGAGGAGTACGTCTCTAAGGGGTGGACTGGAAAGAAGGCTGGGAGGGGCTTCTACCAATACTAGGAGACCCACGCCCCCACCACAATTTTTGCACTTCAGCGCGGCGTTTAAAGTGGCTTTGACGTGGCATCCGTACTTTCTTTAAATTCTTGGTCGTTGGAGTTAATCTATTGGTATGCCTAGGCGGGTTTTTGACTTTCACGTTCATCCGCTTCCCACGTTGGAGGAGAATGCACTACTCAGGGAGTTGGATAAAGCGGGGGTTGGGCGGTGTGTGCTTCTAGCCATGGACGTAGACCCTCAGGACTTAGATAGGTCTATCGGCAGGTTCGTGGATTTCGGGGTTTGGGACCTCCGAGCCTTGGACGGAGCTAGGGAGCTCCTCCGCTTGGCTAGGACCCCCAACGAGCGGGTTGCGGAGTTGGTGAAGGCGCACCCGAATAGGTTCGTGGGCTTCGGCTCCGTAAACCCGTCTAGGAGCCGCGGGGAGGTGCAGGCGCGGCTGGAGCAGATTAAGCGTCTACGTCTACGAGGCATAAAGCTCATACCAACGCTCCAAATGTTCAACCCAAAGAGGGAGGCGAAGAAGCTCGCAGACATATTCGAGTTCTGCCGCTCGGAGGGGTTCATCATCCTATACCACACGGGATGCGACCCGGGCCCATGGGAGATTCCGGGCCTCAGCGAGGATGCAAACCCGGCGCATCTGGAGTTCATGCTTAGGAGGTTTAGGGATGTGCCCGTTGTGCTTGCGCACATGGGCTCATACAGCGCTAGGCACCCCGGGATATGGCTTGAGGAGGCCCTGAAGCTGGGTAGGAGGTATGGCAACGTCTGGTTTGATATCGCCGCTGTAACCTACCTTGTGAATGAGGGGCGTTACTTGGAGGAGATTAGGAGGGCTGTGGGGTTGGATAGGGTTCTCTTCGGCTCCGACTACCCGGCTGTGCAGGGCTCAAGCATAAGCGACACCGTGGATGACGTGCTAAACTCCCCACTCCTCACGGAGGAGGAGAAGGCGGGCATCCTACACCTCAACGCCGAGAGGCTCCTCGGGGGCTGACCGACGCCGTAGCGGAAAATCTACCAAATTTTTTATATCCGTATATACGGTCAATATCCAATGGTGGTTTCATGTCAGAGAAGCCATGGTTTAAGTTTTATCCTGAGGGCATCCCGAAGTCGATCCCCTACCCCGAGGTGCCGCTCCCTCAACTACTCCGAGACACGGCTAAGAAGCATCCAGACCATGTGGCGCTCATCTTTGAGGATTACAAAATAACCTATAGGGAGTTGGACGAGCTTGTAGACAGGTTTGCCGCAGCCCTCCACGACCTAGGAATTTCTAAGGGGGATGTGGTTGCCCTATTCCTGCCGAACATACCCCAATTCGTCATCACATACTATGGAATCTTACGAGTTGGGGGCATAGTCACCGCCATCAACCCACTCTACAAGGAGAGGGAAGTGGAGTACCAACTGAATAATGCGGAGGCGAAGGCGATCGTAACTTTAGACATTCTCTACCCGACCGTGAAGAAGGTCTGGAAGAAAACAAAGGTGAAAAGCGTCATAATCACGAGCCTCAAGGACTACCTACCGCCTGTGAAGAGGATTCTGGGAACCCTACTGGGGAAGATACCGACGGCGAAGGTGGAGAGGGAGCCGGGTGTCTACTTCCTGAAGGAGTTGCTGGCGAGGTACCCGCCTGAGCCCCCGAAGGTGGAGATAGACCCGAAGGAGGACCTAGCCGTCTTGCAGTACACCGGCGGAACCACGGGCGTGCCGAAGGGCGCCATGCTCACCCATTATAACCTCGTCGCAAACGCGATAGGCGCCATGTACTGGCTGAGGGCGCGGGAGGCGGAGGACGTTCACATGGGCGTCCTACCGCTGTTCCACATCTACGGCATGACAACCGTGATGAACAGCTCCATATACGGAGCTGGGACCGTGGTGCTAATTCCGAGGTTTGACCCCGAGAAAATCCTGTCATCCATAGAGAAGTATAAGGTCACGGTCTTTTGTGGGGTGCCAACCCTCTATGCCGTTCTCATCACCCACCCGAAGATAGACGAGTACAACCTACGCTCCATAAAGTTCTGCATATCCGGGGCGGCTCCGCTGCCGCCTGAGGTCCAGAAGAGGTTCATGGAGCTCACCGGGGCCGTCTTGGTGGAGGGCTACGGCCTAACGGAGGCGTCCCCGGTGACGCACGCCAACCCCCTAGACCCAACGATGAAGACGGTGAAGGTTGGGACCATAGGCATCCCCTGGCCTGACACGGACGCGAAGATCGTGGACCCTGAGACCGGGACGAAGGAGCTCCCTCCGGGTGAGGTTGGGGAGTTGGTTGTGAAGGGTCCGCAGGTGATGAAGGGCTACTGGAAGATGCCTGAGGAGACGAAGGCAACCCTGAGGGACGGCTGGCTCTACACGGGAGACCTAGCAACCGTAGACGAGGACGGCTACTTCAGAATCGTAGACAGGAAGAAGGACCTCATAAAGTACAAGGGGTACAGCGTCTACCCGAGGGAGCTGGAGGACGTCCTCTACGAGCATCCAGCGGTGAAGCTGTGCGCCGTGGTCGGGAAACCCGACCCGGTAGCCGGGGAGATACCGAAGGCGTTCATAGTCCTGAAGCCGGAGTACGAGGGGAAGGTAAAGGAAGAGGAGATCATTGAGTGGGTGAAGGAGCGTGTAGCCCCATATAAACGCATCCGGGAGGTGGAGTTCAGGAGGGAGCTTCCGCTCACCACCGTTGGGAAGGTATTGCGGAGGGTGTTGAGGGAGGAGGAGCTGAAGAAGGCCAAGGCGAAGTAACCGAAGAACCCACATCATTTTTTAAGCCGAACCAGCAAATATCGTTGAGCCTTGGAGATAGTCAGAATAGAGGTTTCGGGACGCCTCCCAAAATCCTCCTTCTTCCCAACCGTTAACGTCTACTTGCTCGTGGAGGGCTCCCACGGACTCCTAATAGACGCTGGGTACGGGCTCCGCCGGGCGCTCTGGAGAATCCTAGATGCGGTGAAGAGGCATGGGGTTCACGTGGAGCGCCTCGTAATCACGCACGGCCACGTAGACCACTTCAGTGGAGCCCGTGAACTCCGTAGGCGGCTGGGTTGCGTGGTGATGGCGCACGAGGCCGACGAGCCGTACATCAGGAGCCCCTCCAGACTTCTGGCGGAGGACCCGTTCTTCTCAGGGAGCTGGTGGAGCCGCGGGTTGGGTTACGCATCCCTAAAGCTGTTGGCGGGCTTAGCCCCCACCCCAGTCGATGAAACGCTGAGGGACGGCGATAGGCTCCGCCTCGTAGACAGCGAACTCAGGGTGGTGCACACCCCGGGCCACACCGAGGGCCACATCTGCCTCCTAGAGGAGGATAGGGGCATTCTGTTCACCGGAGACCACGTAATTGAGGGGGGCGTCTCTTGGATACTTCCGCCAAGAGGGGACGCCGGGAAGTACGTGGAGTCCCTCCGCAGGATTGCATCGCTCCCCGCGAGGCTAATCCTCCCCGGCCACGGGAACCCCATGGATAAGCCGCGGGAGGTGATTAGGGACCGCCTGAGCAGGGTTGCCGCTAGGGAGGAAGCCATACTAAACGTGCTTGAGACGGGCCCCATGGGCGAGGAGCAACTGCTCACGGGGCTGTGGGCGGGCAACCCCTTAAGGCGGATGCTGGCTAGGCCCGTGCTTCGGGCGCACCTCAGCAGGCTCGTGGGGGACGGGCTGGTTGAGATTCGCTGGGTTGGTGGGAGGCGCGTCTACCGCAGAACCGGGTAGACACTGAGAATTTTTATGTGGTGTGGGTTAAACTTGGGTTACGGTGGAATTCATGCCGGATTTCGAGCTGACTGAGGAGCAGCTTGAGATTAAGAGGGCTGTGAGGGAGTTCTGCGAGAAGGAGTTCACCCCGGAGCTGGCGCTGGAGTGCGACGTAAAGGAGGAGTTCCCCATGGAGTTGTATAAGAAGGCGGCGAAGCTCGGGTTCACAACCATCTACATACCCGAGGAGTACGGTGGCGGTGGCTACGGGCTGTTGGAGATGTGCCTAGTCATAGAGGAGATGTGTAGGGCTGATTCGGGGCTCGGCATGGCGATTTCAGCTGGAACGTTCGCAAGCGACCTCATACTCCAATACGGAACCGAGGAGCAGAAGGAGAGGTACATCCCGCCATTATGCAGGGGGGAATACATATCCGCTGGGGCGTTCACGGAGCCAGCCCGGGGGAGCGACCTAGGGGCGAGGCTGGACACGAAGGCCATTAAGTATGGGGATGAGTGGATAATCAACGGGACGAAAACGTTCATCACAAACGCCCCAATCGCAAACTTCATGATCGTCCTCTGCCAAACAGACCTGAAGGTGAGACCCCCACACCGAGGCCAGAGCCTGTTCATCGTAGACAGGGACACCCCGGGGTTGGAGGTGACGAAGCTCCATAACAAGATGGGGATTAGGGCATCCCCAACGGGGGAGGTGTCCTTCAGCGACGTGAGGGTTCCGGAGGACCAGCTCCTAGGGGAGCTGAACAAGGGCTTCTACTACTCCATATGGTTCTTTGACACGAGCAGGGTTGCAGTTGCGGCTCAGGCAATCGGGATGGCGCAGGGCGCCTTCGAGGCCGCCTTCAAGTACGCGAAGGAGCGTGAGGCGTTTGGGGCTCCAATCGTGCAGTATCAGGGTGTGTCATTCAAGCTGGTGGACATGGCCATAAAGCTTGAGGCGGCTAGGCTGCTCACGTACAAGGCGGCCTGGCTCATAGACCAAGGTAAGCTCGACCCGGCTCTAACCGCCATGGCGAAGACGTACGCCAGCAGGGCGGCTGTTGAGATAACGGATGACGCCATACAAATCCTAGGCGGGTACGGGTACATGGGTGAGTACCACGTGGAGAGGAGGCACAGGGACGCTAAAATCACGGAGATATACGAGGGGACGACGGAAATCCAGAAGCTCACCATACTGCGGTACCTGCTGAGGAGGATGTAGACGCGGCTAGGCCTTGAGGCTTCGTCTCCTAAACTTATTTAATGTGGTTGTAGATGGGTGGATGGGGGTTTAGTTCGTGGCTGGGGAGTTTGAGACGATTAAGGTGGAGAGGGATGGGCACCTGCTGTGGATTACGCTGAATAGACCCCACAGGCTCAACGCATTCAACGACGTGATGCTTGAGGAGCTGAACGCCGCCCTAGACATGGCCGAGCAGGATGAGGGTGTTAGGTGCGTCATCATCACGGGTGAGGGTGATAGGGCGTTTTCGGCTGGGGCTGACCTCACCATGTTCCCCAAGCTGACGCCAGCGAAGGCCGTGGAGGCCTCAAAGATGGGGCAGAGGACGTTCGCGAGGATAGAATCCTTCCCGAAGCCCGTGGTCGCCGCGATAAACGGCTACGCCCTCGGCGGCGGCCTAGAACTCGCCATGGCATGCGACTTCAGGGTCGCCGCTGAACACGCGGAGCTGGGGAACCCGGAAATCAGGCTTGGAATTATCCCCGGCTGGGGTGGGACGCAGAGGCTTGTGAGGCTTGTGGGCCTGGCTAAGGCGAAGGAGTTAGCCATGCTTGGGGATAGGATTTCAGCCGAGGAAGCCCTAAAGATAGGCCTCGTGAATAAGGTCGTTCCGTACGAGGAGTTGAGGGACGCCGCTAGGGACCTAGCGAAGAGGTTGGCTGATGGACCCCCGGTGGCGTTGCGGTTGATTAAGCAGGCGCTGAACTACGCCTCGATAATCCCCGTGGATGTGGGGACTTGGCTGGAGGCCGCCTTCTTCGGCGTGCTGTTCTCAACGAAGGATATGCGTGAGGGGATAGAGGCGTTCATGTCCAAGAGGACTCCGGAGTTTAAGGGTGAGTAGCCCGTCTACGCCTAAACTCGGCGTACCTGCACAGCGCCGAGAGCGCCCTCACGGCCCTGGGTATGGATGGGTAGGTGGGGAAACCCGCCTCCTCAACCGCCCCAACGTACTCATCCGCCGCCTCCCTGTCCCCGGAAATGGAGACTACTATGGGCTTCCATGGAGCTAGCTTCTTAGCCGATAGGAGGGCGTCCACCAGCTCCTCCTTTTCTGCGTAGAAGGCGGCTCCGCTCATGGACTCTGGGAGCGCCATCACGTCCACCACCACGGCGTCTACGTTTGGTTCGTTCATCAATATTTCCAGCACTCTCTCATACGTGTCTGAGCCTATAACCTCGAAGATGGGTTCCGTGTCTACGTGGTGCCTTGAGGGCGACGCCCACCTCGGGTATAGCTCCGCGAGCTTCCTGACCGCCTCATCGGAGAGGGTTGCGGGGGTTAAACCACGCTCCACGATGTGGTCCACGGCTGTTACGCAACCAGCCCCGGAGTAGGACATGACCATAACCCTGTTTCCCCTCGGGAGGGGTTGGAAGGCGAACGCCTTGATGTAATCTATCATCTCCTCGAAGTCTAACGCCCTTATGGCGCCCGTTTGGCGGCAGACGGCGTCGAATATTTCGTCTCTCCCGGTCATGGAGCCCGTGTGGGAGAGCGCAACGCGGGAGCCCCACTCGGTCCTCCCGGACTTCAGTATTACAACCGGCTTCACCGCGGCGGTTCTGCGCAGCGCCTCTAGGAACCGCCTGCCATCCTTAACGCCCTCCATGTAGATGGCGACCACCCCGGTCTCCGGGTCCCCCCTCAAGTACTCTAGGATTTCCGCGTCGTCCACGTCGCACTTGTTCCCCAACCCCACGACCTTGCTCAGGCCGAAGTGCTGGGCTGTGAGTATGTGGAGCAGCATGACCCCCGCGAAGATTCCCGTCTGGGCGATGAATGCCACGGGGCCGCGCCTCATGTGGGTTACGGGTAGGAACGTGGTGGTGAAGCGTGTGGAGGTGCAGAGCACGCCCGTCGTGTTTGGGCCTATGATGCGTAGACCCCCAGCCCTAGCGGTTTCAACCATCTCCCTCTCGTATTTCGCGCCCTCCTCACCGCTCTCCCTGAATCCGGAGGAGATTACAACCGCCACCTTCACGCCCTTCTCAACGCAGTCCTTTATGACGCTGGGGACGATTGGGGCTGGGACTGTTACGATGGCGGTGTCTACCTCTCCGGGTATGTCGGATACCCTCGGGTAGCACTTCAACCCGAGTATGGAGTCGGCGTTGGGGTTCACCGGGTAGACGCTACCCTGAAACCCCAAGTCTAGGAGGTTCTTCACCTGCGTATGCCCAAACTTACGCGGGTTTCTAGACGCGCCAACCACAGCCACTCCACGAGGGTTGAAGAGCGCCCTGTAAAAATCAGACCCCATGCCACCCACACATGTGACGGGAAGACCTCTATAAGCCTATTGAACCGGCGTAGACGGGAGGCTTAGAGGAGGCTTCTAATTGAGGAGTAGACCGGGATACAAATCTTTATAGCGGCTTTCTAAGATTTTAGTTGGGGACTGGGAATGGATATAATTGTTTGCGTTAAACACGTTCCGGACACCACCGAGGCTGAGGTGGTCATAACGGAGGATGGCAAGAGCATAAAAACCGAGGACATGCCCTTTGTCATCAACGAGTGGGACGAATACGCGGTTGAGGAAGCCATACTCATCAAGGAGAGGCTTGGAGGCACCGTCACGGCCGTAACCGTGGGGCCCGAAGAGGCGGATGCCACGCTCAGGAGGTGCCTAGCTAAGGGAGCTGACAGGGCTATACGCATAAGCGACGAAGCCCTCGAGGGCTCAGACGGCTACGCAATCGCGAAGGCGCTCCACAGCCTCATCAAGGACATGCAGTTCGACCTCATACTCACCGGGGCGCAGGCCAGCGACGACGGCTACGGGGTTGTAGGCGTGGCGCTCGCCGAGATGCTCGGCATCCCCCACGCCGCCCTCGTGAAGAAGATCGAGCTGAAGGACGGGAGCGCCGTAGTCCACAGGGAACTTGAGGGGGGTCTGGAGGAGGTCCTCGAGGTTAAGCTCCCAGCCCTCTTCACCATACAGACTGGAATAAACGAGCCTCGGTACGTCTCGATAATGGGGATTAGGCGCGCTAGGGCGAAGGAGCTTAAGGTTCTCGGGCTTGCCGAGTTAGGCCTCGGCGCAGGCGAAGTGGGCGTGGAGGGCTCTTGGCTTAGGATACAACGCCTCTACACGCCACCGCCGAAGAAGCAGGCTACGATACTGCAGGGAAGCCCGTCCGACGTGGCGGCTCAGCTTGCTGAAATATTGAAGTCTCGGGGGTTGGTGTAGGGATGGGCGACATATTCGTTTTAGCGGAGCACAGGATGGGTGAAATCAGGGACGTAACGTTCGAGATGCTCAGTAAGGGGTGGGAGCTGGCTGAGGAGGCTGGCGGAACCCTCACGGCGGTCCTCCTAGGGCATGGCGTAGACGGGTTCGCAAAAAAGCTCTCAGATTACGCCCAAAGGGTTCTGGTGGTGGAGGACCCCCTCCTCGAGAACTTCAACGCGGAGCTCTACCAGATGGTGCTATCCCACCTGATGAGGGAGTATAAGCCGTCGCTCACCATGATTGGGCACACGGGCTTCGGCGTGGACCTGGCGCCAGCCCTGGCCGTGGAGCTCGGCGTCCCCCTCGCCACGGACTGCATAGACCTGTGCTTCAGGGATGGCTCGCTGGTGGTTGTCCGTCAGATGTATGGGGGGAAGGTGAACGCGGAGGCGGTTCTCCGCCCCTCCGAGAGCTACATCGTCACCGTTAGGCCCGCATCCTTTGAGGCGAGGGAGGCTGGAGCCGCTGGTGGGGAGATAGTGCGGGTGGACTCGCCCCTCAAGGGCGAGGTGGATTATAAGCGGTTTGTGCGTTACGTGGAGCCCCCGAAGGGCGAGGTGGACATAACAGCCGCCGACATCATCGTCTCAGTCGGGAGGGGGATAAAGGATGAGAAAAACATACCCATAGTGGAGGAGCTGGCGAAGGCGCTCGGAGGGGTCCTCGCCTGCTCGAGACCCATCGTAGACAAGGGATGGCTCCCAAAGGACAGGCAGGTTGGAAGCTCGGGGAAGACCGTGAGACCTAAGGTCTACATAGCGGTGGGAATCAGCGGCGCCTTCCAGCACGTGGTGGGGATGAAGGATTCCGAGCTGGTCATCGCCATCAACAAGGACCCGAAGGCTCCGATATTCAGCTTCGCCGACTACGGCATCGTAGACGACCTATTCAAGGTTGTTCCCGAACTCACGAAGAAGATTCAGGAATTAAAAGCGTCCTAGGCGTGTGGAAAATGGACTTCAAACTCACGGAGGAACAACTGGAGATTAAGAGCGCGGTGAGGGAGTTCTGCCTGAAGGAGTTCACCCCAGAACTCGCCATGGAGTGCGACAGGGAGGAGAAGTTCCCTTGGGACTTGCATAGGAAGGCCGCCCAGCTCGGCTTCGTTGGCATACACTTCCCGGAGGAGTACGGCGGCGGCGGATACGGCGTCTTAGAAAACGTCTTGGTCGTGGAGGAGATGTGCAGGGTGGATTCAACGCTCGGAACGGCGATCATGCTCGGCGACTTCGCCTGCGACCTCATACTCCGCCACGGAACTGAGGAGCAGAAGGAGAGGTGGCTACCGAAGGTGGCGAGGGGGGAGGCGGTTTCAGCTGGGGCGTTCACGGAGCCAGCCCGGGGAAGCGACATAACGAAGATGGACACAACCGCCGTGAAGGAGGGCGACGAGTGGGTGATAAACGGCACAAAAACCCTAATCAGCAACGCGACAATCGCATCCTTCTTCATCACCCTCTGCCAGACAAACCCGGAGGCCGAGCCGACGTATAGGGGCCAGAGCCTCATCATAGTGGAGAGGGAGACCCCGGGAGTAGACGTCACAAAGATAGGGGGTAAGCTGGGGATTAGGTCTTCGCCGACGGGCGAGGTGTCCTTCAGCGACGTGAGGGTTCCAGAAGAAAACCTATTAGGGGAGCTGAACAGGGGGTTCTACCACAGCCTCTACTTCTTTGACGAGAGCAGGATAGAAATCGCCGCTCAGGCGGTCGGCATAGCCCAAGGGGCCCTAGACAGGGCCCTGAAATACGCGAAGGAGCGTGAGGCATTCGGGAGGAAGATCGCGGAGTTCCAAGCGATATCACATAAGCTGGCTGACATGGCGACTAAGGTGGAGGCGGCTAGGCTACTGACGTACAAGGCGGCTTGGGTCGTGGACCACGGGGAGTTGGACCCCATGCTCGCATCAATGGCGAAGACCTACGCTGGCAGGATAGCCGTGGAGGTGGCTGACGAGGCAATCCAGATCTTCGGCGGCTACGGCTACATCGGAGAGTATGAGGTGGAGCGCTTCTATAGGGATGCGAAAATCACGGAGATATACGAGGGAACGAGGGAAATCCAGAAGAACACAATCGCACGGTACCTCGTTAGGAGGTGAATCGCCTATGGATTTTGAGTTAACCGAGGAGCAGCTTGAGATTAAGAGGGCTGTGAGGGAGTTCTGCCTGAAGGAGTTCACGGATGAGGTGATGCGGAGGTACGCCGAGAGCGAGGAGTTCCCGTGGGACTTGTACCGGAAGGCGGCTCAGCTCGGATTCATCGGGATACACATGCCCGAGGAGTATGGGGGGCAGGGCTACGGGTACCTAGAGAATGTCCTAGTGACGGAGGAGATGGTGAGGGCGAACCCGGAGCTCGGAATAACCCTCGTGTTCGGGGACTTCGGCACGGAGCTCATCCTCATGTTCGGAACCGAGGAGCAAAAAAGGCGTTACATACCGAGGATCACCCGCGGCGAGGGGCTTTCAGCGGCTGCGTTTACGGAGCCGTCCGGGGGGAGCGACATATCCAAGAGGCTTGAGACGGTCGCCGTGAAGGAGGGCGACGAGTGGGTTATAAACGGCTCAAAGATGTTCATCACGAACGCGAACATATCCGACTTCATCATCGTGCTATGCCAGACGGACCTAGAAGTTGAACCCCCATACCGGGGGCAAAGCCTGTTCATCGTAGACAGGGGCACCCCGGGCGTAGACGTGGACAAGCTCACGGGGAAGCTGGGGCTTAAGCCCTCGCAGACGTGCAGCGTCTCCTTCAGCGACGTGAGGGTTCCGGAGGAGAACCTGCTTGGGGAACTGAATAGGGGGTTCTACCACACGCTCCAATACCTGAATGAGTCAAGGCTTGAGATCGCGGCTCAGGGGGTCGGCCTGGCTCAGGGCGCCCTGGACATGGCGTTGAAGTACGCCAAGGAGAGGACGCTCTTCGGGGAGCCCCTGTATAGGCTTCAGGCGGTCTCGCATAAGCTGGCTGACATGGCGATTAAGGTGGAGGCGGCTAGGCTGCTCACGTACAAGGCGGCTTGGCTCGCCGACCAGGGTGAAACGGACCCCATGATATCCTCCATGGCGAAGGTCTACGCGGCTAGGGCTGGGTTTGAGGTTGTTGAGGAGGCCGCCCAGATATTCGGCGGCTACTTCTTCTTCGAGGACTACCCAATAGAGAGGTTCTACAGAATCGCGAAGGTTATAGAAGTCTACGAGGGGACGAAGGAGGTTCAGAAGGACACGATCGCCAGATTCCTCCTGAAAAGACCAACCTAACCCCTCCCGGGGTGCTAATGAACGTGGACTTCAAACTCACGGAGGAGCAGCTTGAAATCAAGGGCGCCGTGAGGGAGTTCTGCCTAAAGGAGTTCACTAAAGAATTGGCGATGGAGTGCGACAGGGAGGGGAGATTCCCAAGGGAGTTGCACAGGAAGGCCGCTCAGCTCGGTTTCGTCGGCATACACATGCCTGAGGAGTACGGCGGCGGTGGCTATGGAGTTTTGGAGAATGTCTTGGTCGTGGAGGAGATGTGCAGGGTGGATTCAACGCTGGGAACCGCCATAATGTTATCCGACCTCGGCTGCGAAATCATCCAGCGTTATGGAACGGAGGAGCAGAAGGAGGGGTGTCTACCGAGGATCACCAGCGGAGACGCCGTGTCAGCCGTGGCGATAACCGAGCCGGCGCGCGGGAGCGCCGTATCAGAGAGGCTGGACACAACGGCCACGCGTGGCGGGGATGGATGGGTCATCAACGGGACGAAAACCCTCATAACCAACGCGCCAGTCGCATCCTTCTTCATCACCCTCTGCCAGACAAACCCGGAGGCGGAGCCACCGTATAGGGGTCAGAGCATATTCCTCGTAGACAGGGACGCCTCGGGCGTGGATGTGACGCCGATAGAGGGTAAGATGGGGATTAGGGCGTCCCCCACGGGCGAGGTGTCCTTCAGCGACGTGGAGGTCCCTGAAGGCTCCCTCGTCGGGGAGCTGAACAGAGGCTTCTACCACGTCATGGAGTGGTTTAACACAAGCCGCGTGGAAATCGCCGCTCAGGCGGTCGGCATAGCCCAAGGGGCCCTAGACAGGGCCCTGAAATACGCGAAGGAACGCGAAGCGTTTGGGAGGAGAATCGCCGATTTTCAGGCTATATCGCACAAGCTGGCTGAGATGGCGACTAAGGTGGAGGTCGCCCGCCTCCTAACCTACAGGGCGGCTTGGCTTGTGGACGCTGGGAGGGCTGACCCCTTGGCGTCTTCAATCGCAAAGACCTACGCGGCCCGGGCAGCCGTGGAAGTTGCGGATGAGGCGGTCCAAGTGCTTGGCGGCTACGGCTACATCGGCGAGTACGACGTGGAGAGATACTACAGGGACGCGAAGATTACGGAAATTTATGAGGGAACTAGGGAGATTCAGAAGAACACCATCACACGCTTCATGCTGAGGAGGGCCTGAGCGCCTGGGCCACCAACTCGGCTACGTCCATCACCCTCAACTTCTCCTCGTAGCCGGTGGTCTTCACGGCGTCCTCTAGCGTGGACAGGCAGAAGGGGCAGGCTACAGCCAGCACCTCAGCCCCCACATCCACGGCCTCCTCCACCCTAAGCTCAGCCAGCCGCCTACCCGGGACGTCAAACCACATGCGCCCGCCGCCCCCCTCACAGCACAGGCTCCGGCTCCTGTTCCTGTCAAGCTCAACGAACTTCACCCCGGGGATGCTCTCAATCACTTTCCGCGGCTCCTCGAACACGCCGTTCCTCTTCCCGAGGAAGCAGGGGTCGTGGTAAGTTACCACCGCCTCCACCCTACCATCTAGCCGAAGTTTACCGCCGTCTATCAGCTCCGAGAGCAGTTGCGTGTGGTGTTGAACTGGTATGTTCAGGTCTTCGTACTTGTTTTTGAACGCGTTGTATCCGTGGGGGCAGGTTGTGAGTATGGCGTCCACGCCGTATTTCTGGAAGAGCTTCGTGTTCTCCTCCGCGAGCTCCTCAAATAGGCCCATCTCCCCCATGCCGTAGACCTCGTTCCCGCAGCATTTCTCCTCCTTGCCCAGAACCCCGAAGTCCACGTTCGCGGCGTTTAGAATCTGGACTATGGAGCGGGCTACCTGCTGGGCCCTGGCGTCGTATGAGGGGGTGCAGCCCACGAAGTATAGGAGTTTTTCGCCTTCCAGTTCTGATACGTGGCGGATGCTCAGTCCTTCAGCCCATTCCATCCGCTTTTCTCGTCCCCTCCCCCATGGATTACCGTGAACGTAGACGCTTTCTAGGGCGTCCCTCAGCGTGGGTGGAACGCGTCCCTCCTCCACGAGCATCCCCCTAAGGCTGATTAGGAAGTTCACTGGGCTGAGCTCCTTTGGGCATCGGATTTCGCACGTGGCGCAGGTGGTGCAACCCCAAAGCTGCTCCTCCGAGGGTATGGGAACCTTATGAAAGATGCAGGTTTCACGCATCACCCTACGCGGGTTCAATCCAACCTTAATGGACATGGGGCAGCCGCCGGTGCACATGCCACACTGAATGCACTCCATCAGCTGGTGCCCCTCGATGAGCTCCTCCACCCTCGCCTCCACGCCTCTCCACCCAGAGAAAACCATGGATGCCTGTTCATTATTAAAGAATCGCATAAATCGGTCTATGGAGAACCACGGGTGCACGTTAAGCCTCAGGTTTTCCCGGGGGGGATGGGTTCAGGACAGGAGGTGGACGTTCCCGATTCTCACGTTATTCAGGTGTTTTTTCGCGGCCTCCCGGCATTCGTACGCCTGCTTTCTGCTCGTGGTTGGTAGGTCGCGCATTACATATTGCGGGTAGAACGCCAAGAGGGTGTATGGAATTTCCGGGTTCACGCTCGCTATGAACTCCGCGATCCTCTCCACCTCGTCCGCGTCTACGTATCCCGGGACTAGCAGGGTGCTCGCGGTTAGGAGCGGAACTTCGGGGCGTTTGTCGTAGAATTTCTCCCCGATGAGCTTGAAGTTCTCTAGGGTTGCCCTGTTTGAGACGCCGCATAACGCCTTGTTCAGGTTCTCGTCGTACGCCTTCAAGTCAAATTTCACCACTCCTCCGCTCTTCAGGGATAGCTCTGCCGCCTTCAACGCCAACCGCCTGTTCATGTTTCCGTTGCTCTCCCAGCATATGCGGAGTATGCGGCCCTCACCCCACGCCCAATCTAAAGCCAGCTTACTAGCCTTAAGGGCGTGCGGCATCTGCGTAGACGGGTCCCCGCCGAAGTAGCATATGCAACTCACATCCCGCCTCCGAGCCCTGTACGCCAACGCCTCAGCGCTAACCCTCGGCCTAAGCTTAGAGGCGAGCCTCCTATGCTGCCAGTTCTGGCAGTACAGGCAGTCGTAGCTGCAGGAGCCGTAAAAGACGGCGAGGTTGCTGTACCCGCCCTCAGCCCCCCTCGTGTAGGCGTACTTCGGGTATCCAGCCCCGGTGCACCCCGGGCAGAACCACCAGGCCACGCAGTTAGTCGGCAGTGGGTCATAATACCACTCCAGTATGCCAGCCTCCGGGGTTCCGCCCCTTCTAACTAGGCGCCCGTCTACGTTGAAGACGAGGCCGCAGAACCCGACTTCCCCCTCCCCGATGCGGCAGTTGTTTGCGCATAGACCGCACGCCACGCCCCCCTCGCTCCTCGGGGGTTCCGGCGGAAGCCCGAACGCCTCCCTGCTCCTCGCATGGGCCTCCCCCGCCACCCTCAGGGCC
>CAZKUI010000007.1:0-29874 GCA_964555905.1 uncultured Candidatus Bathyarchaeia archaeon
GAGTTTTGGAGGCTTGCATCGGGCTGGGCTACGGTCCACGCGGCTAGGATGAGGCTGAGGAGGGTAACCCCGAGCGAGTTAGAGGCGATGGAGAGGCAGGTCTTGGAGGCCGCCTCGAGGCTGGCGGACGCGGATGTAGACGTGATAGGGTATGGGTGCACCACGGGGAGCCTCTTTAGGGGCGTGGGGCATGACAGGGAGATAGTCTCGAAGGTCGAGGAGGAGACGGGTATCAAGGCTGTGGCGACGGCTGGCGCCGTTGTAGACGCCTTAAGGGCGCTCAACGTGAATAGGGTCTGCGTGGCAACACCCTACATAGAGGAGCTGAATAAGCTTGAGAAGGAGTTCCTCGAGGGGAATGGAATAAAAGTTGTGGAGATAGCGGGGTTAGGCGTCGTAGAAAACACGGAAATCGGGAGGCTACCCCCAACAACCTCGTATGAACTAGCCAGAAAGGTGTATAGACCCGAGGCGGACGGCATATTCATCAGCTGCACAAACTTCAGGACCATAGAGATAATCGAGGGGTTGGAGAGAGCGGTGAAAAAGCCGGTGGTATCCAGCAACACGGCGACATTCTGGGCTATGGTGAAGAAGGCTGGAGTAAAAAGGGGAGTTGCGGGCTGTGGAAGGCTCCTCCAACTACTCTAGGGTTATCGCATTCAATTGGGCGTCTACATCCCAAGATAGGCTGTTTTGATGCGTGGGTTCTCTAGGAGCTCCTTTCCAGTTCCGTGCAGTACGATCCGCCCCGTTTCAAGCACGTAGCCCCTGTCGGCGAGCGCTAACGCTTGGTGGACGTTCTGCTCGACCAGTAGGATCGTAAGCCCCTCATCCTTAAGCTCCTTTACGGTTTTGAATATCTCCTGCACGAGCTTCGGCGCCAACCCCAGCGACGGCTCGTCGAGCATTAGGAGTTCAGGGTTCAGCATCAACCCCCTCGCTATGGCAAGCATCTGCCTCTCCCCGCCGCTCAACGTTCCAGCCAGCTGTGAAGACCTCTCCCTTAATATCGGGAAAAGCCTGAAGACGAAATCTAGGGACTCGTTGAACCTCTCCCTGGCGCGTTTCGTGTACGCCGCAGCCTTCAGGTTCTCTAGCACGGTTAACTTCGGGAATAGCTGTCTACCCTCCGGTATGTGGGCGACCCCGCTCTCAACGATTTCGTGGGGTTTCATCTCCGTCAGATCAATCCCCTTAAACTTTATCGTCCCGCTCCTGGGCCTTAGTATCCCGGATATCGCCCTGAGGGTTGTGGTTTTTCCAGCCCCGTTTGAGCCTACGAGCGCCACGAGTTCACCCTCGTCTACGTCGAATGAGACGTCCCACAGCGCCTGCATGTCCCCATAGTATACGTTGATGTTGCGGACCTCAAGTAGCGCCATTTCACATCACCCTCCTCGCACCCAGATACGCCTCTATAACCTTCGGGTCGTTCGCAACCTCCTTCGGGGTTCCCTCTGAGATTATGCTCCCATGATGCAACACGATTATCCTCTGGGATATGGACATCACAGCCCTCATCACGTGCTCCACCATGAGAATCGTCTTTCCGGATGAGTGTATTTCCTTCAGCAACTCCAAGAGCGTGTCTACCTCTGTTGGGTTAAGCCCGGCGACCGCCTCGTCGAGGAGCAGGAGCTTAGGCTCCAGCGCTAACGCCTTAGCTAGCTCAAGCCTCTTCCTCTGGGCGATGTTCAGGGACTTCGCCTTCCAGTTTCTTTTGTCGTAAAGCCCGACGAACTCTAGGTGCTTTAGGGCCTTCTCCCTCGCCTCCCCTACGCTATCCGCCCTCATCAGCGCAGCCGCCACGACGTTGTCTAGGACCGTGAAGTTGAGGAAGGGCCTCACTATCTGGAATGTCCTCCCTATCCCCGCCTTCGCCACTTCGTGGGGAGGCTTCCCTGTTATGTCCTTCCCCATGAACACTATCCTCCCGCTATCCGGCTTTAGAAATCCGCAGATTAGGTTGAATGTGGTCGTTTTTCCAGCCCCGTTTGGCCCTATCAGCCCCAAAAATTCTCCATCCCTGACGTCGAAGCTTACGTTGTTGACTGCCACCAGCCCTCCAAACTTCTTTGTGAGCCCCCTAACGCTTAATAGGCTTTTACTCGCCACCTCCTACCCCCTCCTCACCATGTCCGAGGATTGCGCGGATATAGCCTCTCCTCTCAACCCACCCCATGATTCCATCCGGTACAATGAAGCAGACGGCTAGTAGTATGATACCGAAGGCCACGAGGTGTATTCCGTAGAACCTCGCCCCAAAGTGGGAGCCTATGTACGCACGCGTGTACTCCGCCGCTGGCACGAATACTAGTGCGCCGATGAGCGGCCCGATGAGGGAGTAAATTCCGCCGAGGATTCCTATGATGGATATGTTGATTGATATGTACATCATCCCGAACACGGAGAACGGGTCTACATACCCGAACCTCGCCGTGTAGAACCCGCCTGCGATGCCTGTCAGAAAGGCGCTTATGGTGATGGAGATTAGCTTATACTTGAAGGGGTTGATGCCTAGTGCCATCGCCGCCGTCTCGTCTTCGCGTATGGCCTGGAGGTAATAGCCGATTCTCCCATTCACGATTAAGTATAGGATGAAGAGCTCCACTCCGAGGAGCCCCATTATGACGTAGTAGTGGACTGTGGGGTCTACGAAGTTGAGCCAGTAGAGGCACTGGGGCATTATCGGCGTTTCTAGGCCTCTGGCTCCGCCAACCGCCCTCCAGTTTATGAATATTATTTGCACAACCTCCCCCAGCGCCAACGTTCCTAGGGCGAACCAGTGGCTCCGCAGCCTAGTGAAGGGGATGCCGATGACAAAGCCGACTAAACCCGCCGTAACTCCAGCCGCTAACATCCCTATCCACGGCGTAATCCTCCACCAGAGCAGCAGTATCATGGTGGTGTACGCTCCAATCCCGAAGAAGACTGCGTGGCCGAAGCTCAGCAGGCCCGTGTAGCCCGCCATTAGGTTCCAAGCTAGCGCCGCGAAGCCGAATAGGAAGGAGAGCATCAGCGTGTTGATGAGGAACGGGTTTCTGACCAACAATGGAAGGGTTATTAAAATTCCGGTTACCGCCAAGAGGATTAGTGACAGCGGGCCCTTTAGCTCCATTTTGAGCTTTCTAAGGGCTTCACTCACGTTTCCCTCCCCCCGAAGAGCCCCGTCGGTTTAAACAGCAGTATTAGGATGAATATACCGAATGCAATTGCATCCTTCAGCGCCGGGTTCACGAGGAGTGCGCTGAGCTCCTCCAAAACTCCAATTGCGAGGCCCCCCACCAATGCTCCGAATAGGCTGCCGAACCCCCCGAGCACCACTATCATGAAGGACAGCATGCAGAATCTGGCGCCCACCTCCGGGAATATGTAGTAGAATGATGCGAGGAGCGCCCCTCCAATCCCTGTAAGTCCTACGCCGATGCCGAATGCGAGGAGATACATCTTCCTTATGTCTATGCCTAGTAGGCGGGCTGCGAGGCGGTTTTGGGATGTGGCGCGCAGGGCTATGCCCGTGTAGGTGCGTGTGATGAATATGTATAGGATAGCGGTGGTTACCATGCAAATCACGGCTATAAGTATGTGGATTAACGAGAGGGTCAATCCATAAGGCCTAAACACCAACTCCGCGTACCAGAGACCAGTTATGGTCGTGGGTTTCGGCCCCCAGATGAGTAGCGCGGTGTTTCTTATTATCATTAGGAGCGCGAACGTCGCGAATATCTGGCTTACGGGCGGGGCCTCCAATACTCTATCTATGACAAAGCGTTGGGTTAATATGCCAAGTACGAAGGTGACTGCGAATGCCACTGGGACGCTGAGCAGTGGATCTACGCCTGCGTAGTCGAAGAGTATGCACGTCAGGTACCCAGCGACCATCATGAAGTCTCCGTGCGCGAAGTTGACGATGTCCATCACGCCCCAGATTAGCGCTAAGCCCATGGATATAAGTGAGTATAGGCTGCCTATGAGCAACCCGCTGATTACTGCCTGGGCTATGGCCATGGCAGATACCATAACCTGACCTCCGTAGGAGTTTTCAGCCTCATTTTTACAGGCCTTGTGTATAAAAACGTTACCGTAGCCATTCCTAGAGTCGGTATCGGAGGAGATATTCAATCTTATGGGTTCCCGTCTACGCTTACACCTATTTTTCAACGCCTAAAAAAGGAGGGGATTTATGGGATGGTTATTCCCTTTCAGCCCACGTGGGCATCGGGAATATTGGGTCCATGGTCGCTATCTCTCGCGGCCACACGGTGTGGTACTTCCCATCCTCGGGGCTCATCTGCACAATAATTCCAGTTGCGAGGATGTTCTGGCCGTTCTCGTCGAACTTGATTCCCTTCCACGGCATTATGAGCTCCTCGGCGGGTATTTCGAGTTCTGCGAGGGCGTCCCTCAGGGCCTTCCGGAACGCCTTAAGATCCTCCCATGGCTTCGCTACCTTACCCGCCTCCTCGAGCGCCCAGTATAGCGTCCACATTCCCGTATAGTCTCTGGCGGAGTTTCCATCGAAGTCTACGCCGTACTTAGCTTTGTATTCAGCGTTCTTCTCCGCCAACTTGGGAACCACCTCAAAGAGGTCCCAGTTGAAGACCTCCCTTGAGAACACGTAGTAGGAGAGTTCACCCGTCTCCTCTATGAAGGCCGGGTTGATGTAGCCAGCATCCATCGCGATTACTGCCTTCGGGTTGAAGTCCAGCTTCTTAAAGGTTTTCTGCAGCAGTATGCCGTCAGTTACATAAGCCGCGACAAATAGTACATCAGGGTTGGCTGCCTTAAGGGTTCCAACCTCAGCGTCGAGGCTAGTTGCTCCGCGGTGGTACGTGATGGCGGCTACCACCTCGTAGCCGAACTCCGCGGCGTACTTCTGCCACCTATCGTAGCAGCCCATGCCCCATTCGGTGTCCTCGCATAGCACAGCCACCGTGGTAATATTCACGCCATACTCGCTCTTCAACCAATCTAGGAACTCGAAGTGTTGCTTGCAGAAGGGGTCGTCGTGGGCTGTGGTTCTGAAGAACCACTTAAGCCCCCTCTCAGTTAAGTCTGGTGATGTGGAGTCGGGGTTCACCATAGGAACCTCGTATCTTTCGCACACCGAACTCACGGTTTTGGTGACGGAGCTCTGGTAGGCACCGAGAATTGCTACGACGTTCTCGGTTGTAATGAGTCTCTCAGCTTCTGTAGCCCCTATGGATGGCTCAGCCTCGCTGTCACCATACACTATCTTGATCTTAGCTCCATCCAAGCTCTTTATGCCGCCAGCCTCGTTAATCTCCGATACCGCAAACTCTATACCCCGCTTCAAGTCCTCCGCCGTTGCCGCCAGGGCCCCTGAAATCGGGAGGATAACTCCAATCTTAACTTCCTTGGCTGGCGGGGCTGGTGGGGCTGGCGGGGGCGCCCTCGGTATCGTGGCCATGGCGACGCCATAGCCGATGCCTATGCCTATCAATAGTGCAATAATGATACCCACTATGGTCGTCGCCTTCATACCTTCAGCCATTTTTACTCACCTGTATTACTTAGTGTTTTACTAAGGGCATTATATAATTTTCTGTTCGTCACGCCTATTCAAGCCTCAGCGCTTCTCCGGCGAATGATGCACAATTGAACCTTAAATGCTTAGTTTTTATCTCTTTTCAGCCTCTATTGAAGAATCTCCTTTATCTTTTTTATTTCCTCTTCGTACTTTCTAAGTACGGTGTGCGCCTCCTCGATGGAGACTTGTGTGAACCTTACCTTATCTCCCGGCTTAGCTTGGCCGAGTAGGTCCATGTCCGGCGTTATCACCGTTGCGATTTTGGCGTATCCGCCTGTTGTTTGCGCATCTGACATTAGTATGACCGGCATTCCATCCCCTAGAACTTGGATTGAGCCCCTTGTGCACGCGTCTGATATTATGTTGTATTCTATGTATTCTATCTTTGGGCCCTGAAGCCTGTAGCCCATTCTATCTGATTTTACGGTGATGGTGTACTCCGAGGTGAGGAAGGTTTTGATTCCGTTTTCTGTGAAGTAGTCGTCTTGCGGTCCAAGGACCACCCTAACGTTCACTTCCGGCTTGAATTTTGGGATGAAGTCCTCGGGGAGCTTCCTAGCTAGAACCCGCAGTATGTCTACGGTTGGCTCCTTCGTTTCTATTATGTCCCCCGGCTTTAACGGCCTCCCTTCAATGCCTCCGAATTTCCCCTTAACGTATGTAGACCTGCTTCCTAAAACCTTGGGCACGTCTATGCCCCCGGAAACTGCTATGTACGCCCTACATCCGCTTTTAGGGCCCCTAAACGAGATTGTATCTCCCTTTCTCACGCGGATTGGCTGCCACATGGGTATCGGCTCGCCGTTGCGGAGTGGCGTGAGGTCGCCTCCTGTTACGGCGATCACCGTGTCGTTCAAAACCTTTAACTCAAGCCCGTAGACGGTGACCTCCAGGCACGCCTCCCCCTCATCGTTTCCAACGAGCAGGTTGGCAATCCTCAGCGACCTGCGGTCCATAGCCCCTGAGACGGGTATCCCGTACATTTGGTAGCCCCATCTCCCTAGGTCTTGTATTGTTGTGAAGAACCCCGGCTTGATTACCTCAAACGCCTTCATCTTCGTTTCATCCCTCTCTAAGGGGTCTAATTGAGACCTCGTACTCCCCCGATTCCACGAGCCTCTTTATCCGGTGGAACTCCTCCTCGCTTATCCTCACGAACCTCACGTAATCCGACGTTGGCTGCAGTATCACCGGAGGGTCCCTCGTTGGGTCGAATATCTTCACGGGCGTCCTCCCTATGATCCTCCACCCCCCGGGGCTTTCTATGGGGTATATGCCCGTCTGCTCCCCGGCAATCCCGACGGAGCCCGCTGGGACCCTCACCCTCGGGGTTTCCAACCTCGGAGCCGCTATCCTCTTTGACATCCCGCCGAGGTAGGCGAAGCCGGGTGTAAATCCTATCATGTAGACTAGGTAGTCCGTGGACGTGTGTATCTCCACAACCTCCTCAGGGGTTAAGTTGTTGTATTTGGCGACGAAATCCAAGTCCGGGCCATATTCACCCCCATACACGGTCGGAATCTCAACAACCCTCTGAGGGGGGAGTTCAACCTCGTCGGCTTTCCGTTCAAGTTCCCTCAGCTTCCTCTTTAGGTCTTCTAGGCGTATCCTGAGGGGGTCGTAATATATGTAGAGGGACCTGTACGTTGGGACGAGCTCCAGCACTCCCGGTATATCTGCCTGCTTCACTAAGAAGAACATGCGTCTAACCATGCGGTTGAGTTCGGGGCTTATCTCGTTTCCAAACTCCATCGCAATACAGGAGTCCCCGGCCAGGAGGAGGCGGGATTGCGCACGCATTCCTCAATCCACCGCGTTTAGCGTTTATATGAAGGTGCCCATGGGCACCACCTCTATACCCTGCTCCTTAAGCCTGCTCCTGACGGTTTCAGCGAGCCTGACCGCCTCAGGCGTGTCCCCGTGGACGCATATAGTATCTATCCTCCCAAGCTGCACCTCCGTTCCATCTATGGCTGTCACCGTTCCCTCCGTGACCATCTTAGCAACTCTAGATGAGACCTCCTCGGGGTCCGTTATTACAGCGCCCTTCATCCTCCTTGGAACCAGCTTTCCATCCGGGGTGTACGCCCTATCGGCGAACGCCTCCCCGGCGACCCTCAGCCCAACCTCCCTCCCTATATCAGCCGCCCTAGAGCCCGCCATCATAACGAGAATCAGATTGCTGTCCACCTGCGCCACGGCCTCGGCTATTGCACGGGCTATCTCCTCAGCCTCGGGGGATGCACCGTGCGCCATGTTATAGAGCGCACCGTGGGGCTTCACGTGCTGCAGCTTGATCCCCTCCGCCTTCGCGAACGCCTGCAGGGCCCCAATCTGGTAGACCATGTAATCCCTCACCTCATCCGCCGTGACGGCCATGGCCCTCCTCCCGAAGCCCATGAGGTCTGGAAGGCCCGGGTGCGCACCTAGGGCCACGCCGTGTTGCTTAACCAGCCGCACCGTGTACCTCATGACGCGTGGGTCCCCGGCGTGGAATCCGCATGCGACGTTCGCTGATGTGATGTGCTTCACTATTTCCTCGTCTAGACCGAGTTTGTACCTCCCGAAGCTCTCACCTATGTCGCTATTAAAATCGACCTTCCTACTCACCACGCACCCCTCCACCATGACCATGAAATTGAGGGACGCATACTCCTAATTGGGGCAATTAAGGAGGCACCCTATCCACTTAGCCATTTTCAAAGTAATAAAAGTTTCCTTTGAGGTTTTAGCGGGATAACCAATTTTAGTGGCCAATCCCACAAATCATTGGTGGTTTGTTGTGGGGAGTTGGGGTGAGCTTAGGCGGGCTGTAGTTCAGCATCAGTACTCCGAGAGGATTAAGTCGCACTTGCTTGCGTCCTTCAGCATGGTGGAGTACGTGGAGGGGCTTGAGGGAGACGCTAAGACCGGGGCTGAGGGCCTACTGCTCCTCTACATGGAAGTTCTAATGGGCGAAATCCGCCTCGCCTATAACGTCACGAGACATAGCAGCTTCCTCGATATAGCGTCGAAGATGGAGGAGGCGACTGAGGGGATTAGGCGGGATAGGCCTTCGGACGTGAAGAGGCGCATCACGGAGGCGGTTACCATCACGACCACCTGCGCGTTAGAGGCCGCTGAGAGGCTCATGAGCGAGGGTCTCTTATAGATGTCTACGAGTCGGCATCGGAAAGCTTCTTATACACGCCGCCCATCCAACTTTTTGGTGCAATTTTTATGGGGGCGACTTCCCAAGTGGCCAGGTATACGCTGGAGAATCCGGACGCCATCGTTGAGGTTTTATCCCTCATGACTGAGCGTTTAAGCCGCCTAAAGGAGCCCGCTAGGAGGCCTATATACCTAGCTGGGGGCTGGCCTCAAGACGCACCCCCTCAAGTGCTGCGTGACGCCCTGAAGGAGCTCGCGGAGGACGAGGCGGAGTTCGCCTCCTCAGCCCGGTACGGACCCAGCAGGGGCCAGCCGGAGTTCTTGGAGGCGCTCATCCACTATGAGGAGGTGGTTTGGGGTAGGAGCGGCGTAGACGTGGGGGAGCTCATCGTGGGTATGGGGAGCACGGAGCTCACATCCGCATTCATGCTGGCTTGCATGGACCCCGGCTCGGAGCTCATCGTTACGAGGCCCGGATACCTAAACTACGCTAGGCAGGCGGAGGTGGAAGGCCTCCTCCAAGTGAGGGTGAAGTGGTGGACAACCGTGAAAAACCACGAATTTAACCCGGACCTAGAGGAGTTGAAGGAACTCGTCACGGATAGAACCCGGCTCATTATCCTCTGTAGCCCCGGAAACCCGGATGGGCAGGTCTTAGACGGGGAAACCTTGGATGGGGTTGTGGATATCGCGCAGGAGCGTGGGGTTTGGGTGTTAGTGGATGTGCCCTACAGGGCGTTCTGCTTCGGGGAGCCCCCGCGCTACTACTCAAGGGAGAGGAGGGAGAACGAGGTTTGGATGTGCACCCTCTCCAAGGAGCTCCGCATCCCCGGGTGGAGAATCGCCTACGCCATCGCCGATGAGAAACTCGTAGACGCCGTAGACGCCATACAACAAGCCAGAACTATATGCCCAAGCACACTCACCCAGAAAATACTGCTGAAGGTGCTAACCAACGACGAGAGGCTAAGGGAGCTCAGGGAGTTTTACGAGGAAGGTAGACGGAAATACGCTAGGGCCGCGTTAGAGGCTTGCAGATGCCTAGAGGAGGGTCTCCCGGAGGTTCACGTGTTAAGGCCCATGGGCGGCTTCTTCACGTTCTTTGACGCCTCCGCCTACGATAGGGATTCACGCCGCCTATGTAGGAGGCTGGTGAGGGAGGCGCTGGTGGCGCTCACACCCGGGGTCGCCTTCGGCATGGAGGGCTGGATACGCCTCGCCCACTCCGCAGTTGTGGAGAAACCTGAACTCATAAGAGAGGCGGTAAAACGCATGAGAGAAGTACTTTACGGACTCTGTTAAGGCATAAAGGCTCTAGATTACTCACAGCTCCCTTTCTATGAGGAATCTTGCGAGCGCCTCCAGCGCTTCCTTCGCCTTTGATGGTGGTAGCCACCCGTCTATTTCGTTCCATGCTTCCTTCATTATGCGCTTTGAGACCTCCTTTGCGTATTCTATGGAGCCGTACTTCTTGATTATGGAGATTGCCTCGGCTATTAGCTTCGGGTCTCTTGTGTGCATGTTTAGTATCTCTATCAGGCGTTTTTTGTCTTCCGGGCTAGCTTTTTCTAGGGTGTGTATTACCATGAGCGTCCTCTTACCCTCCGTGATGTCTCCCCCAATCTCCTTCCCGTATTTTTCGGGTTCTCCCACCAAGTTTAGTATGTCGTCTTGGATTTGGAACGCCACCCCGATCGCCTCAGCGAACCTCCCCACGCTTTCAACCTTCTCCTCGTCTACATCCGCCAGTATGGCGGCGAGCTTCGCGGAAAACCTCGCTAGGGTTCCGGTCTTGTAGGCGCACATCTGCATATACTGCTCCTCAGTTACGTGGGGGCTTAGACCCCTATGCCAAGCGATGTCCATCGCCTGGCCGATGCTGAGCCTGATCATCTCCTCGATGTACATCTCGTAGATGCGGTTTTTCTTTCGTTCGCTTAGGCGTTCGTCCCTTAGTAGGATGGTGAGGGGTAGGTAGTACATGAGGTTTCCCACGTTTATGGCGATGTCCACGCCGTAGATTCGGTGTATGCACGGCTTCCCGCGCCTGTATTCGCTGTCGTCCTCAACGTCGTCCACGATGAGGGTTCCGTTGTGTATCACCTCGGGGATGACGGCGTAGTCCAAAACATCCTCGGGGTTTCCACCCAACGCCTCGTAGACGGTGAGGAATAGAGATGGCCTCCAACGCTTACCACCGCGGTCTAGTAGGTCCCAGAGGGGTTTGGCGACCGCCTCGTTGAGTGCGTGGAGGTCGTATCCGTATCGGGGTTTGCCGCAGATGCGCTCCAGCGCGTCTAGGTTGAAGCTCCTCGGGATGTGCTTCTCTATGTGTTTGTCTATGAGGGGTGCGTACCTCCTTAATAGCGCCCAAACCTCGGACAAGGTGCATCACGTCGTTAACTGAAAATCCGATGCACCCTATTTATAGCTTGGTTCTCCCAGCTTAGCGGGCACCTGACTCTGCAAGTTTATCAAATGATTCCTTGAGCTTTCCATACGTCTCCCTTAGGTGTTGCGGCATCACCTTCGTCTCCGCCAGTACGGGCATGAAGTTTGTGTCTCCGTGCCACCGGGGCACCACGTGGATGTGAACGTGGTCCTCCACGCCTGCACCCGCAACCTTCCCGAGGTTAACCCCTATGTTGAAGCCGTGTGGGTTCAGCGCATCCTTTAACGCCTTAAGGCTGAGATTCAACACCTTCATGAGTTCCAGTAGCTCCTCGTCGTTTAGGTCTACGAGGCTTGGCACGTGCCTGTACGGCGCTATCATGAGGTGCCCATTATTGTAGGGAAAGATGTTCATGATTACGAAGCAAGTTCGCCCCCTGTGAAGTATGTAGTTCTCTGCGTCCCTTCCCTCCCCGGGCTTCACGCAGAATATGCAACCCTCCGGCTTCTCGCCGAGGATGTACTGCATTCTCCAAGGCGCCCAGAGCACCTTCAACCCTTCCACCATTACACTAGGAGTTATTGCATCCGGTGAATTTCAAACTTAGCTTTTGGCGGAGTCACCCAACTCCTAACATTAAATCGCTGTAGGAGAGGCTCTCCAAGTTCTCGCGTGGTATGCCAAGGCGCTCCATGAGTTGCCTCAGGGATTTTCTACCCTCCTCCACCGCCTCCGGCGTGCCCTCCACCTCCCTCTCAAACTCTATAAAGCTTCCTAGGCCCTCCACCTCGTCTAGGTGTATCTGCGTCCCCTCGTAGACGTAGATTTCGCGTTTCTTCTCCACCACAACTAGGGGTTTCAGGACCTCTAGTATGGCTTCCCTCAGGAGGGGCTCCCCAACCTCTAGGAGGTAGACGTTGCTTCTCTTTGGTGTTGGAACGTCCTCCCTCTCGTAGTAGATGAGTAGGGGCGGGCGGCCCTCCACCTCCCGGAGTTTGAGGCGGCCAGATGGAACTTGGAAGTACGTGTCCTTCTGGTGGTAGACACCGACTAGGCTGGCTCCTAAAGCGTTTAGCTTCGCTCTCAAGGCTTTGAGGTTGCTCGCCCGGGCTTTAAGTTCCACCAGAGTTCGCTTAGCGTGGGTCATTTTGACATTAGTAAGCGATGGGAGGGTTTAAATGCGTTCCGTTAGGTCGCATGAAGTAACGTTTTTAGGGTTGCCCTTCCTTATTTAATCCCCCTAAAGGGGTGGTTTTCACGCCTAAGTTTAAGGTTAAGCTACTGGGCATCCCAGTTGGGAGGTTCGTGATTCTCAACCGGGAGGACGCTGAGAGGCTTGGGTTCCGCCCCCACGATAGGGTGGAGGTCCACGCCCATGGGAGGCTAGCCGTGGCCATAGTCGCCGCATCCCAGAAGTTCGTCTCCCCCATGGAAATCGGAGTCTCGGAGGAGCTGGCTGAGGATTTACACCTGAGGGACGGGGACACCGTAACCCTAACCCTAGCGGGTATGCCCAACTCCCTAAGCTACATAAGGAAGAAGATGCGGGGTGAACACCTCACTAAGGAGGAGATATACGCCATCATAGAGGATGTGGTGAAGCACCGCCTCAGCGAGCTTGAAATCGCCGCCTTCCTCCTCGCCGAGGAGTTCCAAGGCATGAGCATGGACGAGATAGAGCACCTAACAAGGGCGATGGCGGAGACCGGGGATGTCATAGGCTTCGAGCCCCCCGTCTACGACAAGCACAGCATCGGCGGTGTTCCGGGGAATAAGGTGAGCCTCCTAATCGTTCCAATAGTGGCGGCGTCCGGCTTACTCGTCCCGAAGACGAGCAGTAAGGCGATTACAAGCCCGTCGGGGACGGCTAACACGATGTCCGTCCTTGCGCCCGTGGAGTTCACAGCTGAGGAGCTGAAGGAAATCGTCACTAGGGTCGGCGGGTGCATCGTCTGGGGTGGGAGGCTGAACATCGCCCCAGCCGACGACATATTCATCGAGGTGGAGCACCCCCTGGGCGTAGACCCCACGTGCCAGATGCTCGCGAGCATCATCTCAAAGAAGCTGGCTGTGGGTGTGGACCACCTAGTCGTAGACATACCCGTGGGGAGGGGAACCAAGGTTGGGAGCATAGACGCTGGCAGGCGCCTGGCGGGGCAGTTCGTGGAGTTGGGTGGACGTCTGGGAATAACAGTCCAGTGCGGAATCACGTACGGAGACCAACCCGTAGGCCACGCGGTCGGACCAGCCCTAGAGGCCAAGGAGGCCCTAGAAGCGCTATACACATGCCGGGGCCCGTCAAGCCTCATAGAGAAGTCCACGGCCCTAGCTGGGATGCTCCTAGAAATGGGGGGCGTAGCACCGAGGGGGCAGGGGAAGGACGCCGCCAGGGAGATCCTAACCTCAGGGAAGGCGTTAGAGAAGATGAAGCAGATAATAGAGGCTCAGGGTGGAGACCCCAACGTAAAGCCGAAGGATATACCAGTCGGGGAGTGCAGAATCGAGCTGAAGGCGCCGTGCAACGGCTTCATCACCAACGTAGACAACGAGGCGATATCCGCCATAGCTAGGGCAGCTGGAGCCCCAGCGGAGCCGGGTGCCGGACTCGTATTAAGGTGGAAGAGGGGCGCGAAGGTGAGGAGGGGGGACACGCTCATGGAGATATACGCGGAGAGGGAGTCAAAGTTGGAGGACGCCTACAAGCTAGCGCTAAAACTGAAGCCCATTACCATAGAGGGCATGCTACTATTCAAGGTCCCCGAATACCCAGAATATTAGACCAAGCCCCACAACACCTAAAGTCGAACTTAAAAATTCCTATCCGAATTCCTGATACATATGCTTATTAAGGATTAAATCTTCAAAAATCTTATTACTATATATTGTCATAACCAAGAAGGTCGCCATGTCCAGTTCGAGGCGTAGAAGCTACGTGGATATAATAGCGGAAATACTCTCCGTGGCTCGGGAAGGCGCCAGAATAACCAACATAGTCTATAAGACGAATCTGAACTTTCAGAGGGCGGCGAAATATCTGGAGATTCTAACTAAAAATGGGCTTATTTCGGTTTCTTTTGGAAGTTCACCCACCAATAAGGTGATCTATAGGACAACGGAGAAGGGGATGGAGTTTTTGTCGCGGTATAAGAAGTTGCAGGAGATACTCTCAGAGTTAACTTCGGGAGTACCTCCATAGGGAGGTTGATGCGCGCCTTGAGACTTCTTATGAAAACTTTCTCCCCCACTTCTCTAGGGCCACCCGGAGTTCCACGTGGGTTTTGGCGTACTCCTCGACTGGTACACCCTCCAGGGCGGCTTCTATGGCCTGCCGCATGGCGGTGGCTCCAGCCCTCACCCCCATGGGGTGGCCGTGGATTCCGCCCCCGGCGTTTATGACTATGTCGAAGCCTAGCGCCTTCAGGTTTTCGTCCACGATTCCCGGGTGTATCCCCCCGGAGGCTACTGGAAAGACGGTTTTAAGTCCGTGCCATTCAGCTCTCAGGAAGTCATTTATCTTTCTCACTTCCTCGGTCTCCTTTTCCATCTTTCCGGCCGCGGTTCCGGTGTGGAGTTGGTCTCCCCCAGCCAGCCTTACTAATTTGGCGATGACCGCCATGTGTATTCCGTGCCTCGGGTTCCTCGTCATGGCGGCGTGCATCGCCCTGTGTATGTGTAGGGGCACGTCTACGCTCGGGTCCTCCGCCAGCACCTGCACCGCCGGGAAGCCGGCTGTTAGCACGTCCACCATGAGCATGTTCGCCCCGTTCTCTAGGGCTAGGTCCGCCAGCTCTAACACCTGCTGATGGTTTGCGGTTATGTTCACCGCGTAGAGCACCCGTCTACCCGTCTCCTCCCTAGCCCTATCTAGGGCTTCCATCACCCTACTTACGCGCTCCCCGAGGGGGCAGAAACGCTGGTTCACGAGCGTCTCGTCGTCCTTCACGAAGTCCACCCCACCAACGGCTGCCTCATAGGCAACTTGAGCTGTCTCCTTCGGGTTGAGGCCCACCTTCGGCTTAATTATGGTTCCTAGGTGCGGAACCCCGGGCCTAGTCCCCACGATTGCCCTAACCCCGTCTACGCCGAACTTCGGCCCCGGGAAGAATCGGGCGGCGCCCCTCGGAACTTGGATGTCTAGTAGGCGGACGTTCTCTAAGGCTGACAAACCGAAGAGATTCCCAGCCACTATGCTCAGCAGGTTCGGTATGCCCCCGCACTCAAGGTCGAAGAGCTCTAGGGGGTACGCAACCCAGACTAAACGCTTATCCCCGTCCACCCTAAACACCCGGGCGGCCAGCCTCTCCTGAACGCGCCTCGTGATGGTGGTGAGTTCAGTCCAAGTCCCGATGGACTCCTCCTTCGCGATTTCCACGCCGGCCCTCCACAGCCCGAGGGGGCTCTCCACGTAGTAGAGGGAGACGATGTTCTCCTCAGGGTCTACATCCTCGGGCGCAGCCATAAACACCTCTTCACCCAACCCGTAACACCACGCTAAGTAGAGAAGGCGCAACCCAAGTAATTATAGAGTCCCCTCTAACTACGACCCGCACAAAAGGTTCAGAAGGTGTACGTCTGGTATTTATACAGTTCTTTTGGCGTTATCCACCCGAATTCCCTATGCAGTATTGCTATGGCCGCCTGTGGCGGTATGACCCCCTTCTCCGTGATGATGAGGTCTACATATTCTGGTGGTGTTACGTCGAAGGCTGGGTTTCTGACGTTCACATCCAGCCTTTTCAATTCATCTTCTGGTAGGATTTCCGTGGGGCTCCTCTCCTCTATGGTAATCAGCTCCCCTAGCATGGTTTCTGGGCTGAACTTGTAGGTTTCAGCGGCGACTAGGAAGGGTCTACCAGCCTCGTGGGCGGCTAACGCCACCATGGAGGTTCCAATCTTGTTCACCACGGCTCCATTCGCGGCGATGGCGTCCGCCCCAACCAGCACCTTATCCACCTCCCGCATGAAGAACCTCGCGGCTCCATCCACAATTAGGGTGACGGGAACTCCATGACGCCTCAGTATCCCAGCGGTGATTCTCCCCTGAAACCTCGGCCTAGTCTCCGTGGCGTAGACGCGGATGCGCTTCCCCTGACTCCACGCCCTCTTGATGATGGAGACGGCGGCTGTGCTGTGGCAGTGGGTGAGTACCACGTCTCCATCCATGATGAGGCCCGCCCCAATCTCCGCGATTCTCCTCACAGCCATCTTGGAATTCCTTATGAACTCCCGACCAGCCTCCTCAACCACCGCCTTGAGTTCATCTACTCCCAGGCCCGATTCCGCCGCCCTATTCAGGCGGTACATGACGTACCTTATGCCGTTTGGGAGGGAGACAGCCGTGGGCCTGGTTTTCAGTAGGAGCGAAGCCGCGTAGTCCATTTCCTGGAGTAGGGTGTCTACGTCGCCAGCCTTAGACGCCTTTGAGACTTGTATGAGGGCTTCAACGGCTGCCCTGGCGATTCTCCCAGCCCCCCTAATCCTCATCTCCCTTATGTCCTCGGCTGTTTTCAGCACCTTTTCTGGTAGTTTAGGCTCCATGCCAACCAACCCCCTGAGCTAGCATCATGTAGACGCCCTGCGGTGGTATGACCCCCTCCTCCGTGACGATTACATCTATGTAGTCTGGGGGTGTGGCGTCGTAGAGGGGGTTCCTCACGCGCACCCTCCCCATTCCACCCGCCTCCCCCGAGGGGAGAACATCCTCTACGCCTCCCTCCTCCATTTCAATCAGCCTCCCGATGATGGTCTCCGAGCTGAACTTGTGGGTTCCAGCGGCGACCATAACCCTCACCCTCGCCTCGTGCGCCAGCGCCGCGATTACCGACGTTCCAATCTTGCTGACCACGGCTCCGTTGGCGGCGATTGCCTCCGCCCCAACCAACGCCACATCCACATCCGCCATGAACGCCCTAGCCGCTGAATCAACGATTAGGGTGGTTGGGATTCCCACGCCGCTTAAAAGCCGCGCCATCCTCCTCCCCTCAAGCTTGGGCCTCGCCTCCGTCACGTAGACTTCAACGTGCTTTCCGCTCCTAGCGGCCTCGGTTAGCACTGCGTAGACGGTTCTGCCGAATCCGTGGGTTAGCACCACGCTCCCATCGCGTATCCTCCTAGCCCCAATCACCGCTATGCGCCTCCTCGCGTCCTCCATCCCCACTATGAACCTACGGGAGGCATCCTCAACGCCCGCCTTCACCTCTTCTAGGCTCCCGCCCTCGCGTAGCGCCTCTCTATGGAGGAACTTCACGTAGTTCCTAATGGCGGCCGATGCAGGCCTAGCCTCCAACAACGCATTACAAAAATTCTCCACCTCACGGACGAACTCCCCAACGCTCCTAGCCCTAGACCTCCTCGCAAGCATTATGAGCGCCCCAGCCGCGTGCGCCGCTGCGCTGTCCGCGCTGCTGATCTCCTTACGCTTAATCTTCTCCAGCACGTTCCTCATGAGGCTCTCCAAAATTCTTCACCAACGGGTTTTCCGCTTATGAGAGGGGGATGACTAAATCTGCGATGTCTACGCAGCACCTTCCAATCTTTGCGAGGGACGCTGATATTGAATTTAAGCCGGGTATGAGTTCTGTGTCCTCCTTAGCCACCAGCCTGTCAAGGTGGTTCAATCTCTCTATTAATTTATGGTGGAGGTCTATCTTCACCTTTCCCACTAGGTTTATCTTCTTCGCTAAAAACGCCCCAACGGCTAGGTTCTGCATCTCGCATAGGATTTCACTCACCTCACGGAGGACTATGGAGAGGTCTTCACGCTTCACGTCCTTCGGTAGACCAAGGTAGACCTCAGCCATCTCCACCGCGTAGTCGCCGATGGCCTCAATAACGTTGGCAACAACCCTGTAGTCTAGGCAGTCTATGGATGTCACGGCGAATTTGTCGGCTAACCTCGGGTTCCGGACGGCGCTCCTCAGCAACCTAACTATAAGGAAGTGTATGCGGTCTACCTCGTCATCCCTCTTAACGACCAACTGGGCTAGGCGCCTGTCACCCCTCAACAGCGATGTAACGGCGTCCCTGTGCATGCCGACGGTGATCGTGTTCTCGCGGTGGAGGAGCTTCTTGGGGGCCACCGCGGATGGGTCTATGAGGCACTGCGCCACCAAGCGGCTGGAGTCCTCCTCTAATATCTCAAGCCCGATTAGGTTCTCGATCGCCGCCTTAATCCTCTCCCTCGCCTCCGGGTTGATGCGGCCTTCCGTTTTAATTTCTATGATGTCGTAGCCCAGTAGGTATGCCCCGAGGACCTCCCACCTCACCTTCTCCTCGTCCTTCCCCGCGAAGGTGATTGTGATTTTGGATGCTTCCTCCATCCTTCCGTAGGATGGGTCTATAATGAGGCATCCGTCGCTCCTCTCCCAGACAGCCACGAACCCCCCACGCTTCACGCCCATCCTCCGGGCCCAGTCCTTGGGTAGGGATACGAGGAGGGTGCCCCTCCCCACCTCCTGAACCTTTCTGAACTTCATCCTTTCCTCTCTATACCCATATATAGAAACGCCTAAAATCCTTTATCACTACCTATCATTCATTCCCGCCCTCCATGGAGCGTGGAGGGTTGATACCACGTACTATGCCCCTCATTGGCCTATTAAGAATCTCGTCCTCTAGGGGTAGTTTCCTCCTCATGATGTAGGCGTCCTCACCGTCTAAGTAGTAGCCGTGCACCCTCCGGTCGATCTTAAAGCCTAGCTTCTCGTAGAGGCTTATGGCTGGTTTATTGCTGACGCGCACCTCTAGGTAGCACTCCTCCGCCCCTAGGGCGTGCAGCGCTTTCATGGCCTCCACCATGAGGGCGTAGGCGATGCCCTTCCGGCGGTGCTGTGGGAGGACTGCGATGGAGATTACATGCCCCCTCTTAGGAGAGCCGAAGAAGCCCCTCTCAACCCGGCACATTATATAAGCCACCACATCCCCACCGTCATCCGCCACCAAAAACGCCTCGGGAAAGCTCCTATACAACTGCATGAAGAACGACTCGGAGTAATTCTCCGGTAGGCACCTCCTGTTTATGTACACCACCTTAGCGAGGTCCTGGGGAGTAAACCTCCTTAGAATGAGGCTCAACGGCTCCACCTCTAACGCTTAAGTGTTGGGAGGGTGATGTTGCCGTGCGTCATCACCCAAACCTCCGCGTCGGAGCCAACGATCTCAAACGCCTCCCTTAGGGCGTCGTCCACGGATTTGGCCGGCTTTAGGCGGAATACATCCCGAACCTGCCGTTCGGGCATGGCTGAAACCATGATGATCTCAACCCTCTCTAGCGCCTTAAGGAGGTAGTATGCCTTATGACCACCTAGGACGAAATTCTGCTTAATCTCCCTCTCAATCTCCTCTATACTTCCAAATTTTGTTATCCATTCATAGAAAATCTCATTTCCATGTCCCTCCGGGCATTCGGCAGCCGTTATTAGCACCCCGCCGTCCTTGACCGCCCTTAGGGCGGCGTCCATCCCCTTATAGGCTTGGTAAAGGTCTATGTCGTAGGGGTGGCCTCCCGGGCTTACCACCACGATGTCCGCCTTGCGTTCTATGGGCACCTTATAGAGCTCGTCTACGACCTTTACGCCCTCTAGGAACGCCTTCTCTAGGTCCCCAGCGAACGCCTTCACCAACTCATTTCGGCTGTTTGTGACCACGTTTAGTATGTAGTCGACTTGGGCGAGTTTGGCGGCTTCCGTCATGTCCTCGTGGACCGGATTCCCCTCAAGGAGCCCCGTGGTGGATTTTGGGTGTAGGAGCATGGCGTGGTTGTGCTGTATGGCCTCGGCGGAGGACACGCCGGGTAGGACGCTCTTCCGCCCGCCTCCATACCCAGCGAAGTAGTGCAGGTCTACGTCCCCGGTGAGGATTTTTAAGTCCGCCTCCGCGAAGACCCTGTTCACGCTGACCTTCGTTCCGTAGCTCGTCTCCCCCACGTAGACGAGGTCCTCGGCGTTGCAGTTGTGGCTTACGAGCCTAAACCTCCTCGTTACGTCCTCTCCCACGAGCTTTACGGCCTCCTCCGGTTTCACCGCCCTGTGCGTCCCGCAGGCGAATATGATGGTTATATCCTCGTCTTTGACCCCGGCCTCCCTCAGCTCCTCAAGTATTGGGGGTAGCATTATGCGTGTGGGCGCCTTCCTAGTGTGGTCGTCCACCACGATGGCCACCTTATCCCCGGGGGCCGCCATCTCCCTCAGTTTGCCCGTCATTATTGGTTTTTCCATGGCGCTTTTAACTTCGGAGTAGGGGTCTACGGCTCCAGCCCTCTCCTTTGGCTTAATCACGCCGAGGAGCTTCCCCTCGGGTATGTGAATGTTTATCTGCGTTTTCCCATAGGGGATTCTGACATCCACCATGCCCGCTCAAAACTTAAGGTGTTACTGCGTGCAATTAAATATAACCCGTGTGTAGTCCATTTGTAACCCGCCGCCTTCAGAGGAAAACGATTTATCCACTCCACCACCCTATACACATGGAGGGCGTAAACTTGAGCTCAACTGTAAGAATCCTAGTTTGCGACCCCATACACCCAGACGGAGTGGAACTGCTGAAAAACGAGGGGTTCTCCGTTGACTTAAGGCCTGGCATAAGCCACGAGGAGCTTAGGGAGGCCGTGGGGGGATACGACGCCCTCATAGTGCGGGGGAGAACCAAGGTAAACAGGGAGATTCTGGAGGCTGGGCGGAGGCTGAAGGTGGTGGGCAGGGCTGGCGTGGGCCTGGACAACATAGATTTGGGGGCGGCGAAGGAAATGGGAATTACCGTGCTGAACACGCCTGAAGCCTCAACCGAGGCGGTGGCCGAACTCGTAGTAGGTCTCATGCTCTCCCTAGCCAGAAGAATACCCTACGCCGACACCGCCATGAAGGAGGGCAGATGGGTTAAGAAGGAGCTCATGGGATGGGAGCTCCGCGGGAAGACGCTGGGAATAATCGGCTTCGGCCGGATAGGGCGGAGGGTCTCGGAGGTAGCCTACGCCCTCGGGATGAGGATACTCACGTACGACGTAATTGAATTGCCGGCGGAGGCGTTGAGGAAGGTGGAGGCTCGGCAGGTTCCCCTTGAGGAGGTGCTTCGTGAGAGCGATGTCATCACACTCCACGTTCCCCTACTCCCACAAACATACCACATGATAGATGAGGAGAAGATTTCCATGATGAAGGATGGAGCCTACATCGTCAATGCATCCCGAGGGGGCGTAATAGACGAGAAGGCGCTCCTAAAGGCCTTAAGGGATGGGAAGCTCGCGGGAGCTGCACTGGATGTCTACGAGGTGGAGCCGCCTACAAACCTAGAGCTAATCAGAATGCCGAACGTGGTGTGCACACCCCACATAGGCGCCCAGACGGAGGAGGCGCAGCGGCAAGCCTCGGTTCAAATTGCACAAAAAATCATACGGGAACTGAAGAAATAACGCCCACATCCGGGCTAACAGAGCATGAGCCTCAGCACCTCTTCTATGTCGTGCACCTCAATTACCGTTATGTTGTAGACGGTTTTCGCGTACTCCTTCACGTCCACGCTTTCGGGTTCGTAGTAGGTCATTATGAGGACCCCGAGCGGAGTCTCCACGCGTTTCTCCTTCCTCACCCAAACAATCTGGACGGCTTGCCCCTCCGGGATGAGGAAGGTGGTTGAACCCGCTTTTTTGGCGGCGTCAAGCTTCTGCAGTATTCCACCAACCTTCCCTATGGTTCCGTCAGGGTTTATTGTTCCAGTTATCATGACCGTCGCGTTTATTTCCGCTCCTGTAAGCGCTGAGTAGGCGGCGACCGTCATGGCTGCTCCAGCGCTGGCGCCCTCTACTACGGTGGCGTTGGCGGTTACGGTGAATACGAAATCTAGTTTGGATGCATCCACCCCCGAGAGCTCCGAGGCAACAGCCACAGCCGTCCTAGCGGACTCCTGAAACATCACCCCCATGTATGGCTGCGTATTGACGAGAACCCTGCCTCCACCCTCAGCCACGGCCACCGTTATGTAGGTGACCATGCCCTCGCCGGATTGGGAGACGGCTGGGGCCTTTATGGTTGCCTCCGCGATGGGCTGGGCTGCTGGCGGTAGGGTCAGCGTCTGCCCGGCTGTCAACTCCTCAACTTTCCTTTGGAGTTCAACGACTTTCGCGTGTTCGCTTGTATACATCACGTAGAGCGAGGCGTTTGATAAAAGTAGTATGAAGATTAGGGCGAGGAGCGCCGCTGTCCTCATCCTCAACGTCGTGCACCGTTAGGGGTTGGGTGGGGGCGCTTTGATTAAGCTTTCTGGTTGGCGCCGCCTGTGGTCGGTTTCCAAAAAGGTTTAAGTTTCACGTGGATTGCACCATTCTCTGGTGCGGTATGGCTGATTTGGAGGTTGGCCTGTCTACGCTCTTCTGTCTTGGGGAGCGGTTTGAGCGCATGTTGAAGCTCATAGAGGGTTTTGACGTTAGCTTCGTGGAGTTGGTTGACGACGGCTACCACGAGCTGAGTGAAGAGAGGGTGAGGGTGCTTAGGCGCCTAGCGGAGGCGAAGGGCATCCGCTACGGGGTTCACACGCCGTTCGCCGGCGTGAACATAGCCACCCCAATCAGGGAGATTAGGGAAGCCACCCTAAACAGGCTGAAGAGGAGCATCACAAACGCCAGCCAACTTGACTGCGAGGTTTGGGTGCTCCATCCGGGCCTCCACACAGCCCTAGACCGCTTCTACCCAAACCTAGACTGGAGGATGAACCTTGAGGCGGTGGAAGAGCTAATAGAGCACGCTGAGGAGGTTGGCGTGACCATATCAATAGAAAACACGCCAATCTGCATCCCCTTCATCCTAAGGACCGTGGAACACTTTAAGAAGTTCTATGTAGACCTAAAAAGAGACCTAAAAATGACGTTGGATATAGGACACGCCCACATAAACGGGGAAATTCGGGAGTTCTTCAGCGAGTTCCGGGATAAAATCATTTACATACACGCCCACGACAACGACGGGAAGAGCGACCTCCACCAAGCCATAGGATATGGGACGATAAACTGGGAAATGGTGGCGAATGTAATAAAGAATTCTGGATACAGGGGCGTGATAACCGTTGAATCGGTGGAGCATGTGGAGGAGAGCGTTAAAAGATTAAGGAGCCTCCTCTCTTAGGCGTCTACGCTGGCGGTCTTAGCTTGATCCTCATGAGGTCCTCCGCCACCTCCACGTTCGGGAATATGGGCTTCGCCTGCTCCAGCAGTAGGGTTGGTTTTCTATATCTCGCGCTGATGTGCGTCAGGATTAACCTCTTGACCTTCGCCTTCAGGGCTGCCTGCGCCGCTAGCGTTGGTGTGGAGTGGCCCTCCGCTATGGCGCGTTCCCTGTGTTCATCGTCTAGGGTAGCCTCGTGGATGAGTAGGTCAGCCCCTTTGGCCAGTTCCACAAGCCCCTCGGATGGCCCGGTGTCCCCGGAGTAGACGACCTTCAGCCCCCTCCTCGGCGGGCCCAGAACGTCGCTGGGCTTCACCACCCTCCCATTCGGCAGCCTCACCTCCTCACCCATCTGCAGCTTCTTCCATAGGGGTCCCTCTGGAACCCCGAGTTCAAGGGCTTTTTCTGGGTGGAACCTTCCGGGCCTGGGTTTTTCTATGACTGCGTATGCTAGGGTTGGTACGCTATGGGAGACCCACGCCGACCTGACTGTGTAGTCGTCCGCCTCGTAGACGGTGCCCTCTCCTACCTCCTTAACGTAGACGGGGTAATCCGTTTCTAGGTGAACAGCCTCTAAGACGAGGCGGATAAATCTCGCTAGCCCATCCGGGCCGTAAATCTCCACGGGGCTCTCCCGGTTCATCAGCGCCATGGTGTGGAGTAAACCCGGTATGCCGAAGACGTGGTCTCCGTGGAGGTGCGTAATGAATATTCTGAACTCCCTAGGGAAGCCGACCTTCGCCCTGAACATCTGCCTCTGAGTTCCCTCACCGCAGTCAAAGAGGAGGAGTTCTCCGCGTCGGCGGATTGCGATGGCTGGTAGGTTCCTCTCAGGGGTCGGGACGCTGCCTGAGGTGCCCAAGAAGACTATCTCCACGGAAGTCCCACCGCTCTTTCAGATTCACGGAGGCTTTTATAGGGGTTGCCATGCAACTCTAAGACTGGTGGTGCACTTGAATCTAATGGAAATCTACATACTGAATCTCGCCCTAACGATTTGCATGTTCATCGTCTTGGTGTTCAGGGCGTGGATTGAGTTTAAGAACTTCCACCTGATTTGGCGCGAGCTTGAGTGGCGTAGAACGAGGGAGGGCATGCAGCGGATTTTAAGGAGTGAAAGGGAGCTCTTCAGCCGAATCGAGGGTGGGGAAGAACTATACGAATTGCTCTGCCGCATGTTTGAAATCAAGGAGGAGGGTTAGGGCACCAGAAAGACGGCGATTTCCCGCGTCAGCCTCCTATGTATGTAGATGAAATGCGACTCCACGTGCCTGAGGCCCGCCTCAATCCCCATGTCTCGGAGTCCCACGTCGCTCGGGGCGGCGAGGCAGACAAACCCGCCTCTGGGTAGTAGCTCCGGCACGAAGCTAAGGAACCCCCTCAAAAGCTCGTTGGGGGCTACACCCATGGTTGTGGCTGACCTTCCGTAGGGTGGGTCTGTAACGATGCGGTCGGCTTGACGCACCGGGTTTTTTAGGGCGTCTGCAACGACCAAACCCTCCCAGTCTACCCCGTATCGGCTTAGGTTCTTCACGCTACCCCTTATCATACGCCTCTTCACATCCATGCCCATAACACGGTAGCCCATGAGACCGGCCTCAATGAGTATGCTTGAGGTTCCGCAGAACGGGTCTAAAATGAGCATTTCCGGTTTCGGTCTGGCGAGGTTCACCATGCACCTCGCCAGCTTCGCCGGCATGGCTGTGGGGTGGAAGAACGGCCTCCTGCAGGGTCTACGTTCAACGAAGACTCCGGGTTTAATTTCCCCCAACTTTAATCCAAATACAAACAGGTCGTCGGTGAGGACTCCGAGGAACTCCTTGCTTGGGTTTCTTAGGTCAACCACTTTTCCGGGGATTATGGCTCCCAGCTCCCTCTCTAGGGTCATGCCGTTTATGTGCGGCGACGCACCCCTAACCCTAGAAACCCTCACGGAGAAGCTCTCCTTCTCGCCGAGTAGACCCTCATAGGATGCGTTCCTAGCCTCCCTCAGAATCTCCCCGATGTCCGCCTGACACCTGAAAATCTCCAGACAGCAAATCCTGGTTAGGGCGGAGCGCCTAAGGATGATGTCTACGCAGGTGGGGTCTACCTCCACCCTGAGGAGCTGGGTTGCATCCTCCAAAACCCTGAACTTTACGCCCTCCGACTCTAGTATGGCTCTGAATTCCGCCTTTGGGAGGGTCGGGTGCTCACCCGAGAGCAGGAAGAAGAGCCTAGATTTCATCCCTTAGTGCCTCTGCTATTATCGGCGCCACGGAAACGACGCTCACCGGGCTCGGGATGCAGTCGGTTCCAACGACGCCGGCGCACCCAGCCTCTAGGAGCCTCCTATGGGCGTCGCCAACCAGCAGCGGGTGGGCGCACGCGGCGTAGACCCTCCTCGCACCCTGAGCCTTCAGCATACGGGCTGCCGCGGCCATCGTTCCCCCGGTGCTTATGATGTCGTCGAAGATTACCACGTCTTTGCCGCTGACGTTGAATTCCCTCTCCTCAACGCTGATTTCCCCCGTTACTCTATCCCTCTCCTTCCTGAGCCACCCGTAGCCGCCGCCCAGCACCTCCGCCGCTTCCTTAGCGAGGTCTAGGGCTCCCTCGTCTGGTGCTAGGGAGAAGGCGCCCTTTAGGCCCCTCTCTAGGAAGTGCTTCGCTAGGAGCCTCATGGCTGACAGGCTCTCCGCCCTGATGCTGAACCTCCTCAGTATGTCCTCCTCGTGTATGTTTACGGTTATCAGCCTGTCTACGCCAACCGCCTCCAGCAGCCGAATCACCGTATTGATGCTCACCGCCTCCCCGCTCAGAAACCGCTTATCCTGCCTCGCGTAAGCCAAGTAGGGAACCACGGCCACAACACGCCTAGCACCCAAGTCCTTAGCCGCGTCCGCCAACAGCAAAAGCTGGAGGAGGTTCGTGTCCTGTGGGGGCGCTAAGGTCTGAACGATGGCTACCGTCTCTCCGTCTACGCTCCCCTCAAGCCGGATGTAGGACTCCCCATCAGGGAACACCTTATGATGAACGCCTACCGTGCCGACATCGAGGGCGCTGGCAACCCGCTTGCCGAGCTCCGAAGATGCAGGCCCGGGAACCACCAGCAAGGGCCGCCACCAAGCAACCATAAACAAGCCATGCTTAAAGCCTTATACGCATAAACGAACTCCAAGTTGCGGGGAGTGCAACTCCTTATTTATGCCGGACTTGCATAGCTTTAGTTGATGCCTCATGCTGGTTGGCATTGTGGGTAAGCCGAACGTTGGGAAGAGCACGTTCTTCAGCGCCGCCACCCTCATACCAGTTGAAATCGCCAACTACCCCTTCACGACGGTGAAGCCGAACCGCGGGGTCGCCTACCTGCGTAAGCCCTGCGTCTGCAGGGAGTTCGGGGTGAAGGATAACCCCGTAAACTCGGCGTGCGTAGACGGCATACGCCTAATACCCGTGGAACTCGTGGACTGCGCGGGCCTAGTCCCCGGTGCATGGCAGGGTAGGGGCTTAGGAAACCAATTCCTAGACGAGATTCGCCGGGCGGACGCCCTCATCCACGTCGTAGACGCCTCAGGCTCCACAGACTTGGAGGGGCGCCTATGCGAGCCGGGAAGCCACGACCCACTGGAGGACGTTAAGTTTCTAGAGGTGGAGATGGCCATGTGGCTCGCCCAGATACTGGAGAGGGGCTGGCAGAAGCTCAGCAGGAGCGTTGAGGCTGGAACAGCCAAGCTCGTGGAGGGCCTCACCGAACGCCTAAGCGGCCTCTCCATACGCAGGGCCCACATAATAGAGGCGCTACGCAAAACTGGGCTAGACGAAAGCAAACCAACGAGGTGGAGCAGGGAGGACCTAGTCAGGTTCGCCCACGAGCTGAGGAGGGTGTCAAAGCCCATGCTCATCGCCGCCAATAAGATAGACATACCACCAGCGGAGAAGAACCTAGAAAGACTCATGGCACTAGGCTACACGGTAATCCCCTGCTGCTCGGTGGCGGAACTCGCACTGAGGAGGGCGGCGGAGAAAAACCTCATTAAATACATACCAGGAGACCCCGATTTCGAGGTACTAAAACCCGGGGAAATGACAAAGCAGCAGCTGGACGCCTTGGAAACCATACGGGAGAGGGTTCTAAAGAAGTACGGGTCTACAGGCGTTCAGGACGCGATAAATTCCGCCTACTTCAAGCTGTTAGACGCCATCGTTGTGTATCCGGTGGAGAACGTGGAGAAGCTCAGCGACCACGAGGGGCGCGTCCTTCCAGACGCCTACGTCGTGCCTAGGGGAACCACCGCCCGCCAACTCGCATACATGATACACACGGAACTCGGGGAGAGCTTCATCCACGCAATAGAAGCCAGAAGCAAAAGACGTGTGGGAGAGGACTACGTGCTAAAGGACGGGGATGTAATCTCCATAGTCAGCGCCAAGAGGAGGGCATAGCATCATATATATAAATATAGATAATCAATACCATATGTTTATATCTTCCACCACATATAAATACACGGCGATTAGATTGGAGCAATTAGCCCTCCTAAAATTCCACAGATTTGGAGTTCACGGTCTTTCTGGTCACCAATTTAAGGTGATGAAGACCATTAAGACCACGAAGGATGAGGAGGGCAAGGATGTATACGTTTTAACTTTGGTGATAAAGCATTATGAAGCTGATGAATTGGTGAATACTCGGGTTCTCACCTTGGCTGTTAGTCAGGAAGAAGATGTGGAAATCGGCGAGTTATCCTCCGAATTCCTCGCGTAGACGGGGGATTATCTTCTCGCTGATGAGCTTCATGGCACTACGCCTCTTGGGACCTATGGGTGAGCCTACCACCAGCTGAGTTATACCAACGTCTACCAATTCCTCAATCCTTTTAATGCAGTCTTCCGGCGTCCCATGTATGGAGAATGCATCTATCATGTCTTCGGTTACCATCCCAAATGCATCCTTAAACTTCCCACTCCTCAGGAGTTCCCCGATAGTTGCGGCTTTTTCCTCCGGTATGTCATGCCTTTCTAGGACTATTTGCGGACTTCCAGCCACTATAAAAGCCACCACCGGAATAGCCGCCTTCAATGCCTTCTTCGCATCTTCATGCACCGAAAAGCTGGCATACGCCGCCACGTCAATCTGCTCCATGCTCTTTCCACCCCTTTCTAATCCCTTCTTGATGTGTTCAATGGCGAACTTGAAGTCTACGGGGTGAGACGCATTTATCAAGACTCCATCCCCAATCTCCGCCGCTAAAGCAAGCATTTTCGGGCCTTGGGCGCCTATGTAAATCGGTATGTTCGGCCTGGGTTTAAAGGCGAGGGCTGCGCTCTGAACCTGAAATATCTCGCCGTTGTAGCTCACGCGCTCGCCTCGGAAGAAGCTCCTCAGAATTTCCACGCACTCCCTCACGGTTGTGAGGGGTTTTCTTCTCTTCACCCCAAGGAACCCTAATGTAACCTTGTCACCGGCTCCAATCCCCAAAACCGCCCTCCCACCAGAAATCCTATCTAGGGATGCCGTACTAGACGCGATGACCGCTGGATGCGTGAGGTATGGATTTGTCACTCCCGGGCCCAGAAAAACTCGGTCGGTGTAGTTGGCTATTAAAGTGAGGATAACGTAGACATTGCGGTTGTTAAAGTGGTCGGTTATCCACACGTAGTCAAAGCCGTATTTTTCCGATAGTATCCCACAGCCCACGGTCTGCCAGAAGGCGGTGTCAGGCACAAATTCTATGCCGAATTTAATCAAGGACATACCTCCAAATCTTCTGAGACGCAACCCATATATATACTTTATAGTCCATATATATTTCGGTCATCAATGATAGAGAAAAGGAAGATCATGGTTTTGGGAAAGTCTTCTCGGGTAGTCGCTTTACCCAAAAAGTGGGTGGACGAGCATAAACTACAGAAAGGTGACGAAATCATTTTTGTTGTGCAGGAAGATGGCTCTCTCCTAATGTATCCCAGAACTCCTGTGGTTAAGAAGCCTAGAGTTTTAGAAATCGAAATTAAGCTTAATTCGGAAAGAGGGTTGTTAGAGAGGCAGTTAATCGCATCTTACTTGAATGACTATTCCATTATAAAACTGAAGGCTGAGAAGTTCTTCACCAATAGGCAACAGCAGGAACTAAGACTGGGGTTGAGGAAGTTGGCTGGGCTACAAGTGGTGGAGGCCAGTTCCAGCGAGATTATAATCCAAAATCTGCTGAAGCTCTCAGATTTAGACCTGCAAAAGAGCATACATAGGGCGCATCTTATCGCATCATCCATGTGCAAAGACGCCATTAAAGCTCTTGAATACAAAGATTCGGAGCTAGCTAGAACGGTTATCAACTTAGACGAGGATGTCAACCAATTCTACTTCCTTATAGCCAAGCAACTTCGGTGCGCTTTAGTGGATAAATCGCTCGTGAAAGCATTGGGTATCACCCCCATAGAATGCGTCGATTATCTGCTAGTGATGCAGAGAATTGAACATGTGGCGGACCACGCTAAAATGATAGCCCAGAAGGTGATGGAAATCGGCGGTGAGGGTGTTCCTTTCGAGTTGGTGAAGTTAATTCTCTCGTTTGCTCATTTGGCGTATAAGGTCTACCAGAACGCCGTTACAGCATTCCTCATGGAGGATACGAAATTAGCCAACC